>JAZRUF010000052.1:0-2508 GCA_045652405.1 Eubacteriales bacterium
GCTTTGGATTGAGCAGATTAAATCGGGAAAGCCGATTACTATAACCGAGCCGAGCATGACTAGATTTATAATGTCCTTGGAAGAGGCGGTTGAGCTTGTTGTTTTCGCGTTTGAAAACGGCGAGAGCGGTGACATTCTTGTGCAGAAGTCGCCCGCGTGTACGATTGAGGTTCTTGCAAAAGCGGTTGCGGAGTTGTTTGACGAGGGGCATGCCATTCAGGTTATCGGCATTCGCCACGGCGAGAAGTTATATGAGACGCTTCTTACCAACGAGGAGTGCGCCAATGCAATTGATTTAGGGCATTTCTACCGTGTGCCGGCGGACAAGCGCGATTTAAACTACGATAAGTTCTTTAAAGACGGTGACCGCGAGCGCAATCCGCTTACCGAGTTTAACTCTAATAACACTGAGCTTTTGGATGTAGAGAAGGTAAAGGAAAAGCTTCTGACGCTTGAATATATCCGCGAAGAGCTTAAGGCATGGAAGGAAAACAATAAGTAATGGATATTCTGCAACGCGGCATGATGACAATAATAAAGAGCGCGCTTTCAGATGCGGAAGGTTGCCTGCCCGAAGAGTTTAATTTCGCGCAGGCTGCGAGTGTTGCAAAAAAACACGGCATAGTCGCACTTTTTTATTATGGCGCGTTACGTTGCGGAATGGAAAAAAGCGACCCGCTGATGCGTGAGCTTTTTTATCACACATGTCAGGCGATATCCGTAAGTGAGCAGCAGTTGAGTGCCGCGACGCGGATTTTTGAGTGTTTTGATGAGGCGCGCATTGATTACATGCCGCTCAAGGGGACGCTGCTTAAGGGGATATACCCGAAGAGTGAAATGCGGACCATGGGAGATGTGGACATTCTCATTCGCAGCGAGCAGTATGATAAAATAAAGCCTGTAATGCTAAAGCTCGGATACGAGGAGCAGGTCGAGAGTGACCATGAGCTTATATGGCACAAGGGTACGGTGCATATTGAGCTGCACAAGCGGTTGATACCGTCGTATAACAAGGATTATTACGAGTACTTCGGCGACGGCTGGCGGCTTGCGAAGCTCTGCGACGCGGAGGGGACCAGATACGGACTCAAAGCTGAGGACGAGTTTATATACATATTCACGCATTTTGCAAAGCATTACCGTGATGCAGGAATCGGAATACGTCACGTGCTTGACATATGGGTATACAAAAACGCGCATGAGGGCATGGATGAGGAGTATATAAGAAACGAACTGCAGGCGTTGCAGCTATATGATTTTTATGTTAATGTAATAAAAACGCTTGAGGTGTGGTTTGAGGGGCGAGCGGCTGACAGTGTAACCGACTTTATAACTCAAATTATTTTCTCAAGCGGGGTTTACGGAACGCGCGAGGCGCAGATTTTATCCGAGGCGGTAAGAGCATCAAAGAGTATTGAGAAGACCGCAAACGTCCGCGCGGTAAAGCTTATTTGTGAGATTTTTCTGCCGTATAAGAAAATGTGCAAAAAGTTCCCGGTGCTTTGGCGGGTACCTGTTCTGCTTCCTGTGATGTGGGTTGTAAGATGGGTAGATGCGCTGCTGTTTAGAAGAAAGAACATAGCGATAAAGACGCATAAGCTTCAGACAATGACGGCGGATAAGATAGACGGATACCAGCAGGCGCTCAATTATGTGGGCTTGGACTTTAATTTTAAGGAGTAAAACATGAAAATACTCGTTACCGGCGCTCATGGATTTGTGGGCAAGAACCTCTGTGCGCAACTTAAGAACATTGCAGAGGGGAAAGACAAGACATTTGACATAAAAGAGGATATAACTGTTTTTGAATATGATATTGACACGGAGCCGGAACTTCTTGCCTCATACTGCAAGGAGTGTGATTTTGTGTTTCACTTGGCGGGAGTAAACCGTCCGAAAGAGCAGTCGGAGTTTATGAATGGCAATTTCGGATTCACGTCCGTGCTTTTGGACGAGCTTAAAAAATACGCAAACACCTGCCCGGTTATGATTTCATCATCGATTCAGGCAGCGCTTGACAACCCGTACGGCGTTTCGAAAAAAGCCGGCGAAGATTTGATATTTGAATATGCCAAGGAGACCGGGGCGAAGGTATTGGTTTACCGGTTCCCGAACGTTTTCGGCAAATGGTGCAGACCAAATTACAACAGTGCGGTGGCTACGTTTTGCAATAATATTGCCCACGACCTACCTATTCAGGTGAATGACCGCGCGGTTAATATGACGCTTGTGTATATAGATGATGTAGTAAACGAGCTTATTTACGCGCTCAAAGGCGAGGAACACCGTGACGGCGCATTTTGCAAAGTTCCGGTTGAGCATAAAATCACTTTAGGTGAAATTGTGGATTTAATCTACAGCTTTAAAAACAGCCGCCAGGACAAGCTTGTGCCAGACATGGCGGATGCGTTTACAAAGAAGCTTTATTCGACGTATCTTTCATATTTGCCGGAGAGCGAATTTAGTTATCCGCTCAAAATGAATGTGGATGAGCGCGGAAGCTTCACC
>JAZRUF010000053.1:0-18862 GCA_045652405.1 Eubacteriales bacterium
CCTGTCTTCAAAATTCCGCGGCGCGCATGCGGAAGAGCTGCTGCGCGAGCTGGATATTCAGGAAATCCAACAGATAATCAAAGCTGCGCGCGGCAACCTGCGCGTGTTCGCACTCGCGCCCGAAAAAGAGGGTGCGCTCGAGGCTATAAGCTATCTTACTTCAAACGGTGTCAAGGTCTCCCTCGGCCACAGCGCGGCAACCATGGCAGAGGCAATGCCTGCTATTGACGCGGGCGGAAAGCTCCTCATCCATACCTATAACGCTATGGCAGGCCTTAACCACCGCAACGTAGGCCTCCTCGGCTCCGCGCTTATACGCGACGATGTGTACTGCGAAATCATATGCGATATGATTCACGTCTGCCCCGAGGCTATCAAAATCGTTCTGCGCTGCAAAGGCTCTGACCGCGTGGTGCTTATAACCGACTCCATTGAGCCCGCAGGAATGCCCGACGGAATATATAAGCAGGGCGGTCTTACAATCGAGGTTAAGGACGGTGTCGCGCGTACCACGGATACCGGCGCGCTCGCAGGATCTTCACTGCGCTCAAACCTCGCACTTAAAAACGTAGTCGAAATCTTGGGTGTCCCGGTCGCAGACGCTGCGAAGATGCTCACCATAAATCCGGCTCGCGCGGTCGGTCTTGACGGCGAAATCGGCTCGCTCGACGCGGGCAAGCGCGCGCACCTCGTAGCACTCGATGACGATTACAACGTTGTCCTCACCATCGTTGACGGCAAAATTGTCTACGACGCACGATAAAAAACCACACACAAAAGCCTTCCGTTTACACAAACGGAAGGCTTTTTCTTATTATTCCTCTGCAAGGTTTATTATTCTCTTTTTCTTGCGTTTGGCATATTCATATGTCTTTGACGCGCCGCCGAAACCATATTTAACCCATGCGACAACCACATCTGCCTGCTCAACCATGTATTCGTTGCGCTTTAGTATTGCAAATCTTCGGGGCACGTTTATCGGCGGATATTCGCTTATATCATACAAACGCATATTGTATTCACGATCAAGATATGGGATTACGAGAACAGATTTAATATGCGGATATTCATCTTTTAAGTCATATACAATTTTAGCACACAGGTTATCAAAAGCGCCGTAACCGCCTAAAAGAAATTCACGCGCTCCGCCCTTAATTAACTCTATAACCGTTTTGCAAATTTTCTCACTTAAAACACCGCTTTCCGATGGCGCAATATCACCGTGACCGCAGAATGCTATTTTCATATGTATACCCCCCAAGTTTTAGACCAGTATAGCGGACAATATTTTCTTTAAGTATAGCATACAATACAAATAGTTGCAACCAATATTGGTCAAATCAATTTGTGAGGTAGTGCTATGGAGCAGAAAATAAGGCGAGATTTGAATATGGGAGATAATTTAAAAGTTCTTAGAGGAAAATCTGGTCTTTCCCAAGAAAAACTATGTGCTGAGCTCCAGCGTCGCGGTTGCGACATTGGAAGGAGCACGTATGCAAAATATGAATCCGGCGAATTAAATATACGCGCAAGTGTAATTGTGACTCTCAAAAAAATATATAATTGTACCTACGATGATTTTTTCATCGGATTGGAACCAACAGAAGAATAATCTATAACTTGTAGGGTACGATGCCCACATCGTACCACCACCCCAACACACAAAAGCCTTCCGTTTACACAAACAGAAGGCTTTTTTATTAATTTAAAATACATTCTTCGTAAGTGCGTGGTCAAGCATATACCGCGCGCAGCCCTGCGTTACCGGGTTTCCCTGCACTGCGGAGAGCGAAATAATCGGCTTTTTATTGCCGGATTTTACGCTTATTTTGGAAATATGCTCACTCACGCAATTTAAGAACACATCCCCCAGCCGCGCGGCGGCACCGCCTATTACTATCGCGTCCGGGTTTAGAATATTTATAACGTTATTTATACCCGCGGCAAGCGTGCGGCAAATACCGTCGAGCACATCATACGCGTCGCGGTTTCCCGCCTCGAGCGCACCGCGCGCAAGACAAAGGTCGCACTCTTTGCCGAGCACGGCTTTAAATCCGTTGCGTATCGCGGACAAATTCACCTCAGCCTCAAGGCAGCCGCGGTTTCCGCACTTGCACTTCTTTCCGTTTAAATCAACCGAAATATGCCCGAACTCACCCGCGTTTCCGAACGCACCGGTAAAAATCCTGTCCTCAATTATAATACCCGCACCGATACCCTCGTTTAGCTCGATATATACCAGGCTGTGCACCTCGCGCAACATGTGCGTTTTTTCAATATACGCGCAGAAGCCGGACTCATTTCCCATCCTAAGGCTTACGTTTGGAAAACGCGCACGGATAACATCGTAAAAATCGTTATTCTCGTCAATGGGTATGACGGTTGAGGATACCACGCGGCACGTTTCATTGTCCATAAGTCCCGGAACACCGATGCACACGCCGTTTAACCGGTTCTCACCCGCACCCAGCCGTGCGAGTATCTGCTCGATACCGGATATAATCTCCTGACCTATAAGACTATAATCAGAAACCGACTTATCAATCTGCGCGACCTGATTCATGCGCAGGTCATACGCCGCCATACTAAAGCCCTCGGGCGTGAGCTCGACACCCACCATGTACCCGCCGTCCGGATTTACCTTGAGCATTATCGGCCGTCTGCCGCTCGTGGTAGTCTTTGCCGCGCCGACGATGTTTACCATGCCGTCATTTACAAGCTCATCGACAAGAGTTGATACCGTAGTCGGGCTTAAGCCGGTAATATGCGCAAGGTCCGCGCGGCTTATCGGCTCTTTTGCATATATAAGGCGAAACAGCAGCGTCAGATTATTCTGCTTGACAAGCTGCAAATTCGCGCTCTTAAGTTGTCCTCTTCTTGCAGCCACTGCAAATTCACCCTCCGCTTCTCGGTTCTTAAGATAACAAGTCACAGGCTTCCCCTTATGGGGAAGGCTTTCTTACGAATTAGCCTTAATAAACTCGCAAATTTCCTCGTAAGTCTTTGCACCGCTTGTAGCGCCTACGCTGAGTACGCACTGCGTACCCGTAGCGTTACCCACGACGCATGCCTCAGGAATGGAAAGACCTATTGAAATTCCGTACAGGAAGCCTGAGCAGAACGAATCGCCCGCACCTGTAGTATCAACCGGCTTACCCGGGAATGTGGGGATAATCTTGCCCGCGCTCTCCGGGCTCTCACGGTAGTAACAGCCGTCCTTGCCGACTTTTATGATAACGTGCTTTGCGCCCTTGTTAAAGAACACATCCGAAATCTTTTCAAGCTCGGTCTCGCCCGAGAGCTCAATAGCCTCTTCAATACTCGGCAGGAAGTAATCGACATACGGAAGTGACGGACCTACAAGCTCCATCCAACGTCCGCTGTCATCCCACGCAAGGTCAAGCGCGGTTATCTTGCCCATCTCCTTGCACTTCTTGAGAAGCTCGGCGGTAGGCTCACCGTCAATCGCGTCCATAAGCGTAGAGCCGGTGAAGAATACGATTTTGGAATCCGCTATAATATCAAAATTAACGTCCTCAAGGCGATATGCGCCGTTTGAGCCCTTGCAGTGGAGGAAGGTGCGCTCTCCGCCGCCGTCAACGATAACAACCGATGCCGAAGTATCAACCTCCGGGTCAATAACCAGACCGTCGGTGTTTACCTTCTTGGAATCGAGCACGCCCTTTAAGAACATACCCAGACCGTCCTCGCCGACCTTACCTAAAATTGCGGTATTTGCGCCAAGCTTCTTTAAGTTGATTGCCGCGGTCATCGCGCCGCCGCCGTTATAGAGCTTAACGCTGTCAATAAATCCGAGCTTGCCGCGCTCGGGAATTTTGTGCACGGGTTTGCAGATTACGTCTGCAACTAAAATTCCAATACATGCTATATCGTACATAGTTTTTTTCCGCCTTTCCGAAATATGTTCTACAATAGTATAACATATCCTGCAATAAATTTCCAACCCCAAAAAGTGCTGAGTTTTGCACTATTTTAACATTTTAATCCTCGCCGCCGTCAGCGCGGGATGGATTGTAAAGAAAACCAGGTCGGGAAGCATTGCGTCCCGACCTGGTTTAAAAATTTTCTTACTTTACGTCTACAAACTTGCGGGTCTCCTGAGACTCGTAAGCTGCATACATAACCTTCTGAACCTGGATTGCATCCTCTGCGGGAACCTGAATTTCCTGACCGTCCAGGATTGAGCGACCAAAGGACTCAATCTCCTTGGTGTACATGTTGCCAAACTCGACGTTTATCTCAAGCGGCTGGGCAGGTGCACGGTTCTGAGCTGCATCGTATCCGCGGTCCTCGCACAGCAGAACCTTGAGTGAGCCGCCCTCTACCTGGCTGAGAGTGCCCTCTGCAATCATGCTGCCCGAAGTGCCGTAGAATTCCATACGGCAGAGCGCTGCATCGTCCGGGATGTTGAAGTTAACATCAACATATGCAAACATTCCGTTTTCAAACTCCATAAGGGTTGAAGCCTGGTCATCAACCTCGTAGTTAAATACGTTGGTGCTGCTCATGCCCGCAACCGTCTTGACCTTAGAGCCGGAGATGTACTGGAGAAGGTCAATTGCGTGAACGCCAAGGTCAACCAGAGCGCCGCCGCCGGATTCACTCTTAATCTGTCGCCATGCACCCGGGATGTCCGGATACCAGCAGGTAAACTGAGCGCGGCATGTGGTGAGCTTTCCGAGCTTACCCTCGTCAATGAGCTTTTTCATCTCCTGATGGTATGCGTGGTAGCGCATCATAAGACCTGTAGCAATCTTTACGCCCTCAGCCTCACATACTCTGAGAACCTCTTCGCCGTCCTCAACCGTCATGCAGATAGGCTTTTCGATGAGGATGTGCTTTTTGGCCTTTGCAGCCGCGATAGCCTGAGCCTTGTGGTAGTTAACCGGGGATGCAATGTAAACCGCATCAATCTCCGGGTCAGCAAGCAGAGCGTCAACATTGTCATACGCACGCTTTGCATTGTACTTTGCGCGGATTTTCTCCGCAAGGTCCATGTTTATCTCCATAACCGCGACAAGCTCTGCATTGTCAGCAAGCATCATGCCCGGAATGGTTCTTCTGTCAGCAATACCGCCTGCGGCGATAACGCCCCATCTAACTTTTTTCATTGGATTATACCTCCGATAAATTTCAGTTTAATATTAGTTGCACTCTGCAACCAGCGGACCTGCGAGCTCCTCAAGGAAGAAGAGCTTGCCCGGGATGGTCGGCATAAATGAGGAAGTTACCCACTTATCCGGACCGTAGCGCAGTGTCATCCACAGGCTCATGCCCTGCCACTGCATTCCGCGTGAGAGCGCACCGTCACAGCCGCCGATGATGCGGTCAGACTGCAGGAAGATGCCAGGGCCAATGGTGTTAGCACGGCACGGAACCAAGGTTGTGCGGCTCTTAAAGCTTGTGATAGCGTTCTGCTCAATGGTCAGCGGGTGGAGCTGAGCGCCGATGCGGTACTCCTGCTTCTTCCACTCCTCAACCGAGTTAAACTCGCCTGCAAACTGGGGCTCCCAGAATGCGATGTGGCACATACGTCCGATACCGAAGGTGGTAATCATACGAGCACCCTCAGCCTTTAACTTAGCAATCTTCTCCGGATAAGTCGGGAGATTTTCCTTAGTAGCAAAGTTTCTCTGCTCGACCGGAACCGTCTTGTTGAGCTTTGAGTAGAAAGCGTCGGTCATAGCATAGGTAAATGAACCCGGGTTAGTCTTCTCAAGGGTATTGCCCTCGCCGTCAGACCACTCGTCCATGTTAAAGCCGTAGACGTGTGAGCAGTCAACATCCCAGTCATTTAAGAAATATGTAGCCCAGCGGTACATACCCATCGGACCTGCGGGAAGAATCATGATAAGCTTCTTTCCGTCGTCACGTGCGCGCTTGATTTCGATTGCCATCTCGTGGCCCATCATCATATCAAACTCGGTTACGTTCTTGCAAGCAACCGGCTTAAAGTCCGGATGCCAGAAGTCCTGACGCTCGGTGATGGACTCGGGCGGGTTGGAGCAGCATTTGTCAATCTTTGCAAAATCCCAACCTGCCGGGTAGAAGTTTTCCAAAAGTGAACCCTTAACTGTGCTTAAAAAATCCATTTTTTTGTCCTCCATTTATATATGTATTATGATTTATTGCATTGGTCTTAAAAAAACCAAATTCCTTACGGCAGCATTCTCTTGGTTGACTTGCGCATATGTGCCATACAGCCGCGGAATCCCTCAGCGTACTGCACGCCGCACTGCAAGCCGCGGAAGCGTGAGCAGGATTTTACAAACTCTGCAAAATCAATCTTGTCATGCTCAAGCATCCACTTAAGCTGGCTTTCGTGGCACTCAAGAGCTTTTATCTTAACGTCAATATACTCCGTAACGTCTACATAATCCTCAGGCAGGAAATTATGACCCGCAAGATTATCCATATAATAAATCGGAACAACCTCGTATGCCGGATACTCCGGATACATGTGTGCAACCGACGCGGTAAAGCTTGTTTCAAAAACGAGCTGGCTTACCTGGAGGTGGTCCTCCATATAGTCATTCGGGTCGTGAGTGATGATAAAGTCGGGACGTACCTCGCGGATGATTCTTACCATCTCACGGCGTACATTGTCATCATGCGAATATGTACGGCAATCACCGGAATCTACATTGTAAACCTTCTTTGCGCCGAGGATTGCGCCGGCATTCTCCGCCTCGCCCTCGCGCAGTTTTCCGAGCTCATCGGGCATGATTACCATGTGACCCATGTCACCGTTGCATACGTGGCACATGTAAACCTCATGTCCCTCAGCCGCCATACGTGCAAGCGTTCCGCCGCAACCGATTTCCAAATCGTCCGGATGGCATCCAACAGCCAATACTCTCATTTACAATCTGCTCCTTTTTCTTCACAAAATTCATTTATAGTAAAATAAATGCAAAGTATGGATTAATTGTATCACACAACCTGAATTTTGTACACACCTATTTTAATAAAAATAAACCCCGAGAGGAGATTTTTCTCTCCCCTCGGGAATAAAAAGATACGCTAAACTACTTTGTGTGACGCTCCAGAACTTCCTTGAGAGCATTGATGCAGCGCTCGATGTGATGTCTCTCCCAGGTCGGATGCAAAAAGAGGCTTACAGTGCATGCACGTAAGGATTTTGCCATCGGACAGAGTACCTTGTCATACTGTACGGATTCAGGATTTGTAAACTCCTTGGACTCAAACGGGAACTTCACCTCACCGAAGCCGTTGTGCTCACGGTATGCGCGCTCCTCGTATGCTTCCGGCCACTGGATGCCGTAGCACGGAATGCTCATAGCCAGAAGGTCCTTTACTATAACGTCTGCATCGCAGTCGATAACATCCAGGTCGAGGAGAATCGGGTACCACCAGTACGCGTTCTTTCTCTCCGGAGTATTTACCGGCAGCTTCTTAATCTGCTTCATGCCGGAAAATGCCGAATCGTACATTGCAGCGTACTCACGGCGGCGTTTAAGGTTCCAATTATCAAAGCGATTAAGCTCGTTGATGCCGATGAGAGACTGCATCTCAGTCATGCGGTAGTTAAAGCCTACGCGGTTGTGTATGTACGGAAGCTTTTCCTCAAGAGCCAGCATGTTCATGCGCTGACGTACATCGTAGCCGTGGTCGCGGAAGGAGCGGCACTCCCAGCCGAGGTCCTCATTGTTGGTGACAACCATGCCACCCTCGCCGCCGGTGGTGAAGTGCTTGCTCTGGCAGAAGCTAAAGCAACCAACATCGCCAATAAGACCTGCCTTGGTGCCCTTGTACTCACCGCCGAAGCACTGAGCACAGTCCTCAATAATCTTTAAGTTATGCTTCTTTGCAATTTCAAGAATCGGGCCCATATCCGCAACCGTGCCATAGAGATGAACAACAACTATAGCCTTGGTGCGCTCGGTGATAAGAGCCTCGATTGAAGCAGGGTCAATCGTGTGGTCCTCGGTAACGTCAGCAAATACCGGGATTGCGCCCGCCTGAACAACCGAGAAAGAAGATGCGATAAAGGAGTAAGAGGGAACGATAACCTCATCTCCCGGTCCGATGCCGAGTGAAGAAATAGCAATGTGCAGAGCCGCAGTGCCGTTTGTGCAGCTTATTGCCATCTTTGCACCTATCCACTTTGCCCACTTCTCCTCAAATTCCATACCAACAGGGCCCGTCCAATAGCAGACCTTGCCGGTGCGCAGAAGCTCCGCAACCTGGTCGGGAGTCTCCTCTGCAAACTGAGGCCACATCGGGAAACCTGCATCTACGATACCTGTTCCGTTCATTGCGCCGTCTTTTTGATTAGCCATGATTATATATCCTCCTTAATTATTCCAGTGACTGGATTAATTACATAATACAACAGTCCCCAGCCAAATGTCAACCTGCATTTTCTCTATTTTATACGTCATTTTGCACAAACTTTATTCAACCTGGCGCAGTATCCGGTCGATGTCAAAGCCGTGCGGACGGTTAAAGCGCTTTAAATCGTAAAGCTCCTCCGCATCGCCTGTGAGTATGTTAACCCGCTCATACGTGCCAAGGCTTGCCAGGAATCCAAAGTCCTTTACGTGCTTTAGTAAATCCTCGTTTGTGCTGCCGAAAGGGTATGTAAAGCACGTGGGCTCATAATCCATATTCTCTGCGTACAGTTGTTGGGAAAGCTCAAAATCCTCGCGCAGCAAATTGTCATAATGCCACTGGCTCTCACTGCGGTTTTTAAGGCAGCCCTTGCGGTTGTAGTCGTAATTATGCAGGTTGTACGAGTGATTCTGGAACTCGACAAGCCCGCTCTCCGCCATCTCGCGCATCTCATCCCAGCAAAGGTGCGCATAATTTACGTGCTTGTGCACGTCACTTGAATACAGCTCGGTGTACGTGCCGACGGTTGAGGACACCATTTTAATCCCATACTTCTTTAAAATCGGGAACACGTATACGTAATCGCTCTCGTATCCGTCGTCAAAGGTTATCATGACAGGCTTTTCGGGCATCTCAAATTCGCCGCGCGTGTAAGCTATCAAATCGTTTACCGTAACCGTGGTAAATCCGCGCTCGCATATAAGGCGCACATCGTTTTCAAACTCCTTGGGCGAGATGACAAATTTCCCCCATTTTGATGCCTTTTCTGACACCTGATGATACATAAGTATCGGAAGCTTTACCTCGTCTGAGTCTCCCTTGAACACGCTCACCGACGGATGCGCCATAACGCCGAGTCCGCACACTATAACGCATATGTATATAAACCCAAAATATATTTTTCTCTTAGCTTTCAAAAAAATCCACTCCCCCGCGGTTTGTAAAAAAACACTACCATGTATATTCCAAAACCGCGCTCGCTATGACAGAAGCGGTGAATATCCGGGCGAACGCATAATTTCCGTTTAGCAACTATATACGTTTCTTTAGAAATTTTTAAAATACGCCATTGTACGCCACTATTTTTTTATGATAACCTCATCATTGCAAAGCAAAATGAATGTGTGTTAAACATTAAAAGGAGGTTTTTGATGAGATTGTGGAAATCAGGTATTATGAGAACCCGGGGAGAGAAATCTTTCCGGGTTTTCTTTATGCAAAAAACAGTGCAGTCACCCTTGCGGGTAACTGCACCTGAAATTATCTGATTCCGTATTTTTCTATAACGTAGTCCATGTCCTTGTCCCCTCTGCCGGACAGGTTAATAAGCACTGAGCCCTTGCCCATCTCGCGGGCAAGCTTAATGCCGTACGCTACCGCGTGCGCACTCTCAATCGCCGGGATAATACCCTCAAGGCGCGAGAGCGTGAAGAACGCGTCAATCGCTTCCTCGTCGTCCGCGACATCGTACTTAATTCTGCCAAGCTCATGCAGGAACGCATGCTCAGGGCCGGATGACGGATAGTCAAGCCCGCTTGCAACCGAGTAAACCGGAGCCGGCTCACCGTGCTCATCCTTGAGCATGATGCTGTTAAAGCCGTGCATAACGCCCTCACTTCCGTACTTAAGGCTCGCCGCATGGTCGCCGAGCTTCGGACCTCTTCCGAGCGGTTCAACGCCGTAAATATCAACCGGGTCATTTAAAAATCCTGCAAAGAATCCCGCCGCGTTTGAACCGCCGCCTACGCAGGCGACAATCGCATCCGGAAGCTCGCCGGTCATTTCCTTAAACTGCGCTCTCGCCTCTATTCCGATAACGCTCTGGAAATCGCGCACCATCATCGGGAACGGATGCGGACCGAGTACCGAGCCTATGCAGTAAATAGTGTCCTTGTACTCCTTGCTGTACCCCTCAAACGCCGCGTCAACCGCCTCTTTGAGCGTTGCAAGGCCGTGTGTTACCTCCACAACGTTTGCGCCCAAAATCTTCATTCGCGCAACGTTGGGTGCCTGCTTTTTAATATCCACCGCGCCCATATAAATATCGCATTCAAGACCGAAGTATGCCGCCGCAGTCGCAAGCGCAACACCGTGCTGTCCCGCGCCGGTGTCCGCAATGAGCTTTTTCTTGCCCATGTACTTTGCAAGAAGTGCTTCGCCCATGCAGTGGTTCAACTTGTGCGCGCCCGTGTGGTTTAAGTCCTCACGCTTAACATAAAGCTGAACATTGCCGAGGGTTCCGGAGAGACGCTCCAAATGCGAAATCGGTGTCGGTCGTCCCTGAAACTCCTTGCGGATGCGGCGAAGCTCACTGATAAACTTTGAGGATTTGCATATCGTAAAATATGCCTCGGTAATCTCCTCCATGGCTTTCTTTAAGTTTTCCTCAATGAACACGCCACCGTATTTTCCGAAATATCCGTTCTCGTCCGGGTAATTTTTAAAGTAAGTATCAAAATCCACATTGTTAAAAATCATTTTATATATCCTCCATAATCAAAATTTAAAATCTGTATCCCCTGTATTTATTTTCCGCGCCGCCATCGCTTTGTAAGACGTATCATGTAAACTAACCTCCGAATTAAAAAATCCTTGACAGACCTGTACTGTCTGCCAAGGACGAATAAACATCTTATCCGCGGTGCCACCTTGATTTGTGAATGCCACACACTTTGCGGGATACCATCATATCCCCGGCAGCTCACGCGTGCCCAACGTCGCAGAATACTCGGCTTAAATTATGTGCCTTTGACTGCGCCCTCTGCGGTCCATTTGACGGTTTGTTTTCTGCCGGGTTTTCAGCTACCCCCGGCTCTCTGCAAGAGCATCGCCGCCGTTATCTCCGCTTCAACGGTTTAAAATATTCCTTTTTTATCATTATACGCACGCGCCCTCAATTTGTCAAGACCATTTTTAACACCCTCCCGCAGGATGCAAAAACGGCACACTTTTCAGTGCGCCGTTTATTATTTAGTTATCCGCTAAAAACCTCAGTTGGATAAATGCCCTGCGGGTGGGTGTACATACATCCGTAGCCGTGCGCTTTCGCGTCTGCAATACGCGCGCTGTACGCGGCCGCGTCCTCACCGTCTGCAAGCTCAACGCGTGTTACAAGGCGGGTTGCGGTTTCGCCAAAGGCCTCAGCTATCGCGTCATCCGCCGAGGTTACATATATGCGGTAGAAGCTCTCGGTAAAGTCACCAAGCGTCTGACCGCCGTCACCCAAAAACACGGCGGCGATTTTTCCGCCATTTTCATCGGCTACCCCGCGAAGCTCATTTGCAAAGGCGCGTATTGCGCCCGGCTTGTCGTTACCCTCGTACACTACTGCGGAGAGAAGCCCGCCCTCGTAAGGGAAAGAAAGGTTTGTAAGAATAACCTCTTTTATGCCGAGGTCATAAACCTCACCGACTAAAGCCTTGATATACGCTTTCGCATCATTATCGTACGCGTCAAGCCAGGTAAGCTCGTCATTGTCGACAAAAATTCTGCCGTTATTTAGCGGAAGGCCTGCGGAGCGTTTTGTGCGCGGTGCGCAATTATCCCTAAAGCAGGAAATTTGCGCGGCAACGTTTAAGCCTTTTTCTCCTATTTTATAAATTGCTGATTTTATAGAATCATTTGACGGAGCGTTTACGCCCGCTTCCTTTGCAAGCGCATTTTCGGATACAAATGCGAGCTTTCCGTCATCTGCTTTTACTTCCAAAACAACCGTGTTTATCCCGCCGGTTATCTGACCCAGAAGATTATCAAGCGCGGATGGATTAAGCACTGTGGCGAGCGGTACAAGGACTGAGTTTTCAACCCGCTCCTCATAGGTTATCACCTGAGTCTCAGGCGCGACTGGCTCAGTCACTTCCGGCTCTTCGATTACAAGGTCAACATCCTCGTCAAGCGCTTCGTCCTTTAAAATATCCACAGTTTTATCGCTAAACGGCAGGCGCACCTGCGTGCCCTCGGGGGTATAGACCAAGTGGCGGTGCAGGAGGAGCGATACCGCCGCTGCCACTACGCAGAGTATTATAAGTACCGGGATAAGGCATCCGCCGGATTTCTTTCCGCGGTAGGCACGATAATTACTTGCCAAAGATGTCACCTTCTTTTTGTCGTTATTGGGGCGTGTTTTAATCCGCGGCGGCGACTGTGTCAGACTCGACAAACTCGGGTAAATCCATAAGCTTTGAGTTTACAATCAGGTGGCGCGGGCATTTCTCCGCGCACTCGCCGCAGCCGGTGCACTTGGTATAGTCGATGCTTGCCAGGTTATCCTCAACGTGGATAGCATCATACTTACAAGTCTTGACACAAAGCTTACAGCCTAAACATCCAATGTCACAAATCTTGCGGAGAACTGCGCCCTTTTCGTGGCTTGCGCACACGACGTTTACATCCGCGGTATACGGTACCGGGATAATGATATTTCTCGGACAGGCGGCGACGCACTTGAGACAGCCGGTGCAGATTTCCGAATTTACTTCGGCTACGCCGTTTTCATTGATTGCGATTGCGCCGAACGGACACGCGCTGACGCATGTGCCCATGCCCAGGCAGCCGTACTGGCATTCGAGCGGACCGCCTGCAACGCGCATTGCGGCAACACAGTCTGAAAGACCTGCGTATTCAAACTTTTTCTTTGAGCGGTTGCCGCCGTTACAGCGGACAAGCGCGGTGAGTCTTTCGTTTTTTGTAAGCGAAACGCCCATAATGCGTGCGATTTCAGCTCTTGCCTCGTCGGTCGATGCCGGGCAGCAGGTAACGTCCGCGCCCTCATTTACTATAGCGTCTGCATACGATGCACAGCCTGCAAAGCCGCAGCCGCCGCAGTTTGCGCCGGGTAAAAGCTCGAGGATAGCGTCATACCGCTCGTCCTTCTCAACCGCGAACACCTTGCCCGCGATTGCCAGAACCGCGCCGAAGATAAGTCCCAGAGCTCCAAGTACCAGGACGGCAAACAGAATATTTAAAAAGTTCATAATCCTCTTACCCCCTGATTAAAATATCTTCATGCCCTGGAAGCCCATAAACGCCATGCTCAAAAGAGCCGCGGTGACAAGGGCTATCGGGAAGCCTTCAAAGCACTCGGGATAGTCTGCAAACTCAAGGCGCTCACGGATGTTTGCAAACAGGACTATTGCAAGCATAAAGCCGAGGCCTGCCGCAGTACCGTATACAAGAGAGCCTATGAAGCTGTAACCGTTCTGAACGTTTAAGAGCGCAACACCCAAAACCGCGCAGTTTGTAGTGATAAGCGGCAGATAGATACCCAGTGCCTTATGCAGTGCGGGCATCATCTTGGCAAGCACCATCTCAACAAACTGAACCAGTGATGCGATAATGAGTATGAATGCAACGGTTTGCATATAACCCATGTTAAGCGGAATGAGAACCCACTCGTTTACCATCCACGTTACCGCGGAGGCGATTGCCATTACAAACGTAACCGCAAGACCCATGCCGACCGCCGTATCGCTCTTTTTGGATACGCCTAAAAACGGACAGCAGCCGAGGAACTTGACTAAAACAAAGTTTTCAATAAGTATGGCATTTATTGCCAGTGCAAATATCTCAGCGAGTGACATCAGAGTTTTCCTCCTTTGCCTTTTCTTTTCTAACAGATGCTATTTTCGCGATAGCCGCAATGACAAAGCCGAGGGTTAAGAATCCGCCCGGAGGCATTGTCATAATAGTTGCGGCGGGGAAGTTCTTTCCAAAGATATGGAAGCCGAGGAAGGTTCCGTTACCTAAAATCTCGCGTATGGTGGACATTATAAGAAGTGCCGCGGTAAAGCCGAGTCCCATAGTAAGACCGTCAAGCGCCGAGTCAAGAACATTGTTCTTTGACGCAAATGCCTCGGCACGCGCGAGGATGATGCAGTTTACAACGATTAGCGGGATAAAGAGACCAAGTGATGCGTGCAGCGACGGTAAAAACGCCGCAAGCAGCAAATCAACTATCGTTACGAAGCCCGCGATAACTACTATGTACGCTGCAATGCGTATCTGCCCCGGGATTATTTTGCGAAGAAGTGAGATAACCACGTTTGAGCAGATTAAAACCGCGGTTGCCGCAAGTCCCATACCCAGTCCGTTTGCGACGGATGTCGAGGTAGCAAGAAGCGGGCACATGCCTAAGAGAAGCACCAGAGACGGGTTTTGGTCTATAACACCGGTCTTTAAAAATTCTAAAATTTTCTTACCCATTGTTTGCCGCCCCCTTTATAAGTTCTGCTGCGGTGAGTGCGGAGGAAACACCGCTTGTAACCGCCTTTGAGGAAACCGTTGCGCCTGCGATTGCGCTTATCTCGTTTTCCTTAGGCTCAGTGCTGCCGGTTGCGGTTACACCTGCAACCTTTCCGCCAAACTGGTCAAGGAATGCCGCGTCATTGGTTTTTGTGCCAAGACCCGGAGTTTCCGCCATGCTTATGATGTGCACGCGGGTTACCTTGTCCTCCGCGTCAATTCCGACTACCATCTCAATCGCGCCGCCAAAGCCAAGAGGCGCAACCTTTACGCAGTAGCCTGCAACATCGCTTCCGTTAAGTGCCGTATATGCCTCGGTAACAATCGGGTCGGCACAGAGCTCGGATAAATTATCTATTTTGGAATAATCCTCCGCCGGAAGGACCAGTGACATAGCGTCCTTAACCGCCTGCTCCTTCTGCGCGGCTATGCGGGGTGCGCAAATCTCATTGACTGCTGAGAGCATGAGCGCTACGACTGCGGCAATCGCGACTAAGATAAGCGCGATGCGGCTCATATCAAACCATTGCTCCTTTGAAAAGGAAAGTGCTTTTTCACTCATTTGCTCTCACCTGCCTTTGCGGATTTATTTTTAAACTTTGCAAGTATCCCTGAAAGCTTTGCAAAACGCTCGGTACCGAAGCGGCGCGGCATGCAGTGCTTGTCAATAAACCACACGCATGTGTTCATTATAAGTATGGAGTAGGATACGCCCTCGGCATATGAGCCGAAGTATCTTATAAGAACGGTTATCAGACCGCAGCCAATACCGAATATAATTTTGCCGGATTTTGATACCGGAGAGGTCGCATAGTCGGTCGCCATGAAAATAGCGCCGAGCATCAGACCGCCGGTGAAGAGGTTAAAGAGCATCCACTCAAGCCCGCTTGCACCGCCGCGCGGGAAAAGGAATGTGATTACGGCTACCGTGCCTATGTATGAGAGCGGTACATGCGCGGTTATTACCTTGCGAACCAGCAGATAAACAAAAGCTGCGATGAGTACGATTGCGGAAACCTCACCCAAGCAACCCGGGACATTTCCCAAAAACGTATCGCGCAATGAGTAAATAGCGTCTGAGCCCATTTCGCCTGATGCAACAGACGGAAGAATGCCCTGCTTCATCTTGGCAAGCGGGGTGGCGGTTGCCACCATGTCCGGAATATCCGCGCGGGTGACGTTCCCAAAAAGCGGGAGCGAGCCGGAGAGCGGCTTTGTCCACAGTGAAATAAGTCCCGGCCAGGAGAACAGGAACGCGCGCGCAGCAAGCGCAGGGTTCATGAAGTTCTTGCCAAGTCCGCCATAGAGCTGCTTTACAATTACTATTGCAAAGAACGCGCCGATTACAGGAATCCACATCGGGGTGGAGGCGGGCAGGTTCATCGCAAGCAGTATTCCGGTTACTACCGCTGAAAGGTCACCGATAGTTGCGGATTTTTTGGCAAAGTAGCGGTAGAGCCACTCAAAGGCTATACATGAGCATACCGAGATGAGCGTCAGCGTAAGTGAGCGCCATCCGAAGAAGTAAATCGCCATCACAAGCGGGAAGCAGAGCGCAATGATTACATCGAGCATAACAGAGCGCGTGCCATCCTCAGTCTTTATATGAGGAGATGACGCAACGGTGAGATTTTTATCTAATTGCATGATCATACTCCTTTCTTCTTTTTCTCAGCAATTATTTCCTGCTTTGCCTTGCGGAATGCCTGCACCAGATGCAGACGGCCCGGGCAAGTGTACGAGCAGCAACCGCACTCGATGCAGTCGAGCACGCGGTATCTCTCGCATTCGTCAAGGCGGCCCTTGTTAGCGTACATATTAATATAAATCGGCATCAGGTTCATCGGGCATACCGATACACACTTGCCGCAGCGGATGCAGGTGGCTTCCTCGTCGAAGATATTGTCCTTACCGGTAAGCGCGAGAACCGCGTTGGTTCCCTTTATTACCGGAACATCCACCGAGTACTGGCCTATTCCCATCATAGGACCGCCCATAAGGATTTCGGCTGCGTCTTCTTTTAATCCGCCGCATGCGTCAATCAGCTCGCCAATCGGAGTGCCCAGCGGTACGCGCAGGTTCTTCGGGTTTGCCACGCACTCACCCGATACGGTTACTACCTTGTGGGTAAGCGGCGCACCGTCATTAACCGCACGGCAGAGCGCTATCGCACTCGCGACGTTTACGTTTATTGCGCCAACGTCTGCGGGAAGACCGCCCGGAGGCACTTCTCTTCCGGTAACCGCTTTAATAAGGTGCTTTTCAGAGCCTTGCGGGTACTTGGTTCTTAGAACCTCAAGCTTGATATGCGATTTCTGCTCGGCGATTCTTCGAAGTCTCGCTATCGCCTCACGCTTGTTTGACTCAACTGCGATATGTACCTTGTCAAGCCCGAGCGCCTTCATGATAATGGTTGCGCCCTCGATGAGCTCGTCGGTGTGCTCAAGCATCAGGCGGTTGTCCGACGTGATGTACGGCTCACATTCCGCGCCGTTTATGATGAGCGTATCCACCTTGCCAATGGCAGAGCGTATCTTGATGTGCAGCGGGAATGCCGCACCGCCGAGACCTACAAGACCCGCTTCCTTTGCGATGTCTGCAAGCTCTTCGCCGCCGAGTGACGTAAATCTGTCAACCGGTTTTAATTCATCTGCCTGCGTGTTCTCAAAGTCATTGTCAATAACAACTGAAAGAACCATGCTGCCGTTGGGGTGGAGCCTGGGCTCAATCGCGGATACCGTACCCGAAACCGATGCATGAATGGGTGCTGACACCGGAGCCGTGCTCTCGGCTATCTTCTGACCTACCTTAACCGTATCGCCCACGGATACGAGCGGATTTGTCGGCGCACCTATGTGCATGGATACGGGGAGTATAACCTGAGCCGGAGCCGCAATTTCCTCTATCGACTTATTCTCAGTCAACGCTTTTTTGTCGTCCGGATGGATGCCTCCCTTGAACGAAAAGGGCATGTAATTCACCTCTCCTCCGCGCGGTTTTAAGCGCGGGTAATTTTTAATATGTATATTCATGCGCTATAAGCATTTGCATACAGTCTAATTATACAATAACATTTATATGCATTTCAAGCATCGTTAAATTTTAAACGACCTTATTTGCGGATAATTTACAATTTATGCATAAATCAAATTACTTTATACGGTAAATCAATTGCCGTGCTGCATTTCGGCCGGATGCCCACATCCGCCCATGCACGGTTATAAAGTAACAGGAAAAACGACGCACTGCATTTTGCAGCGCGCCGTTGGTATCAGGACAAATTTATGCAAATTTTATTTTTTTTGCGTGCCAATTCCGCAAATCGCGAAGCACCTCCTGATGAATGAATAACGTATGTAATTACGTAATCGGAATGCTCTATCATCCATTCGTTGCGGTAAGGTATAGCGCGTTTGGGATGTATGGTTTCTATGCCGTCTGGCAAGATTGTGTTTGCGTCTAATCTTCGTGACGGATAAGCTGCGACTATTGCATATGTAATATGCGGATGCTTTTCCTTAAGAGCTTCCAATGTTTTTGCTACATAATAGTCAAAATCACCGTTATTGCCGACTAAAAAGGAATTGACCCCATAGCGGTTTATAAGGTTTTCTATTGCTGTCTCCAACAGTGGGATTGCGTGAGCAGGACAATCTCTGTGCCCGAAAAAAGTACAAGTCATTAGTTTCACCTCTTAAATAATATGCGTCACTTTTACACCATTATAACACCATTTTTGTTATGACGCAATAATTACGTCATAATTAAGTCATAATAATGTTGTCAGGAGAGTGTTTTTCTATGGAAGATAAACTTTTGCGTTATACATTGAGGGTGGATAGGTTGCTTTTTAAGAAGTTTAGATATGTTGCAGAATCACAAGGTCGTTCTGCCAACAAGGAGATTGAGCAGTTTATTAAAAAGCATGTGGCTAATTTTGAAGAGAAGAACGGAAAAATAGAGGTGGAATAATAGAAATATATCATTTCGGGCGATTCGTGAATTGCCATTGTATTTAAATTAGTTTAATATGTAGGGAAGGGATTTATCCCTTCCGCCGATCCTGCCACCACACATAAAAGCCTTCCGTTTATGTTAACGGAAGGCTTTTCTATCAATCCTCTGCAAGGTTAATTATTTTCTTTTTCTTGCGTTTTGCATATTCATATGTCTTTCTTGCACCGCCAAAGCTGTATCTTACCCATGCTACAACCGCGTCTGCCTGCTCAACCATGTATTCGTTGCG
>JAZRUF010000054.1:0-3537 GCA_045652405.1 Eubacteriales bacterium
CTGCGCCGTACGGACGCATAGTCGGATGTATCTGGGAGGTTCCTCTCATGAAAAAGGTTATCCTCGGCTATGATGCGTTTTTCCCGATGTATCAGGATGAGAGTGTAAAAGCCTTCCTGAGCGAAAAGGCTGCAACCTACGGATTTAAAAATACCAAGGACAGCACTGAACTGTTATGCACAAATATTGAGGACGGAATTCTCCGCGAATTCTACAAGGCTACCGTTGACGGTCACAGTTGGGGTAACTTCGGAACGCATCAGTCAGGTGTGACGTATGCTGCAACAGTACTGGATACTCAGCCGGAAACCAACGAATGGCTGGAATGGATGCTCAGAATAAGTCCATACAGCCATGCGGAGACCAAGCCTAATCCGGGGAATACCGGCGGCGATGTTAGCAACATCCTTGTAAACACGGTTGATCGCGACGGAATGGGTGACGAGTCATCTCCGCAGTATTCAAACCTCTGGGTAAACAACCTGCAGGATATAGCCGAGCCGCTCGCCGGATATGTTACGGATGAAAAATATGACATTTACAAGCATCCAAAGATGCGCAAAATGCAGACGGTCGAGTTTGACCTTATCACTGCAGGTAAGGCGACGGTTCAAATAGGTGACTCAGGTGCTGTTGCAAATACGAGCTTTGCTTTCTATGAAAATTACCTGCTCGACTACTATAAAAATACCAAGGACTACCGAGCAGGTCAGATACTCTACTTCTTAAACGGAAATAAGACCGACGGTTTGCACTACGATAAGTTTACAAAAGATCCCGAATCATTGCAGAGAGATATTCAAAAGGTAATTGATACTTACGGTGAGTTTGACTTTGGCAAGAGTACAATGCTCACGGGTTACGGATTCTCAATTCTGAGAGGTGGCGATTATGCCGAGGCTTCGTTAAAAGAAAAAAGTGTTGATACCCAACAGGATGCGTGGTTGTATTACGGAAACACTTTGCGTCACGGACACTTGAGCACCCTTAATTTAGGCCTTGAAGCGTTTGGCCTTAACATTTCGCCGGATAACGGTTATCCTAAGGAGGCAAACGGTGATGACCTGATGCTCAACTCAAACCACGCGTCAATATCTCACAATGTCGTGCTTGTTGATGACAGAAGTCAGATAAGAATATCCAGAACCGGAAATCCGTTGCACTTTAACGATTCCGGAAGAGTGAAACTTATGGATGCCGATGTGCCGTACGTTTACGACAACACCAAGATTTATCGCAGAAGCGTTCTTATGATACAGGCGACGGATGATGTGTCATATTATGTGGACTTCTTCCGTGTCAAGGGTGGTGATGACCATCTGTATAGTTTCCATGCTTTAAGCGATACTCTCCCTGAAACGGATGAAAAGCTCAAGTTTATAAAGCAGCCGATGGGAAGCTATGCGGGTCCGGATATTCCGGTCGGAACCATAGGTCACAGCAACGGTTACACCTATTTTTATGATGTGCGCAGAGCTGATGATCCGAAGGTGAATGAATTCTATGCAGATTTCAAAATAAACGATTTTAACAAGACACTCAGCGGAAAACGCGATTTGAATTTGCGTATGACCATGCTCAACGACTTTGATCTCAGTGAGATTACTCTTACCAAGACTCAACCACCGCAGAAAAAGGGAAATCCCAAGGAACTCCAGTATGTACTTGCGCGCAGAAGCGGTGAGAACTTGGATAGTCTTTTTACAACCGTATTCGAACCGTACGAGGGTAAGCGTTATATTAAGAGTATGGAGAAGGTAAGTATTGTGCCTACATCCGGAAACGCGGTTGGCGATGCTGAAGCTAAGGCTATAAAGGTCGTGCTTGAAAACAATCGCGAGGACTACATTATTTACGCTGCCGATAACACGCGTGAATATCTTGTTGACGAGAAAATTTCCTTCCGCGGGGCCTTCGGTGTGTACAGTGTGGTAAACGGCAAATGTGTCTATTCATACATTTCAGACGGAACTGAGCTGTATAACAGGGATGCCAATGAGGGCGTGAAGGGCGAATACTCCGTGCTTACCGGCGAGGTTATCGACTTTACTGATACGTTAAGCTATGAAAATAGCATCACGGTTTCAGTAAATGAGAGTGTTGCCCCCGGAACTTTGGCTGGGAAATACATCCGCATAAATAATGACAATGAGCAGAACGGCGTGTATGGAATAAAAAGTGCTTATGTTCCTGATGAGTCAAAGCCTAATGTGATTGTACTGGATATAGGTGATACCACACTTGTAAGAAGGTATAAAAACCCGGCCAACTTTGATGAGGGATATGTTTTCAATATCGACGAGGGACAGACTTTTGACATTCCTCTCACCCATGTCTACGACAGCGCACCAACCCTGAAAACTATAGATAGTAGGACAGTTACCGCGGGAAAAACATTTACAGTTAAGGCTGAGGCGATCCCAAGTGACAAGCCGGTTACATACTTTATAAAGAATGCTCCAAGAGGGGTATCCTTTGACGAACAAAGCGGACTTCTTACGTGGACACCTGACAGCAATCAGGTGGGAGTACATCCGATAGTTATTGGTGTAACTGACGGAGCCTTAAGTGAGTCACAAATTGTCGAAATTATAGTCACAAGGGCGGCAGGCTCGGGTTCGGACTTAAATGGTGGCACGAATAATAACGACGGCGACGGTTCGGCAACGCAAGGTGGGTCCGGCGCAGGCTCTGGCGGAGGCTCAGGTGTATCTGGTGATGGTGACAATCAAACCGGCGATACCGAAATAGGTGATGACATCATCGATGCCCCGACTGAAAAGTTTATTGACCTTGGCAACCACACCTGGGCAAAAGATGCAATCTATGCACTTGCTGAAAAGGGCGTTGTAAACGGAACGAGCAATAACACATATTCGCCGGCAGCGAATATCAAGCGTGCAGACTTTGCAATCATGCTTGTCCGAGCATTTGGCATAACAGAGGGAGAAGGCGAGCACTTTGCAGATGTAGATACCAATAAGTACTACGCAAAGGAACTAAACCTTGCAAAGGCAAACGGTATCGTCGGCGGTATTGGTGATAACAAGTTTAACCCCGAGGGTGAAATCACACGTCAGGATATGATGCTGATGCTTAACCGCGCACTCGAGGCGCAAGGTAAAAAACTCGATGATGCGGATGAGAGCGCACTTGCACAGTTTGCAGATGCAGCGCAGATTTCCGACTATGCGACTAACGCGGTCGCAAGCGTGGTCAAAGCGGGTATTATAGCCGGTTCAAACGGACGAATTAATCCGCTTGCAAAAGCAACCAGAGCTGAAATTGCAGTAATGCTTAACCGCGTTCTTGCAAAATAATAATGTTTGTTACGTGGCGAAGTGAAGAATCTTTGCTTCGCCATGTGATGATAAATAAAATTTTAAGGAGGAAAACAAAATGAAAAAACACATTCGTATTTTAGCAGCACTGTCCGTAACTGCAATGTTACTTTGCTCTTGCGGACCCAAGCAACCAAGTGACACTTCTGAGCAGATGGGCGCAAACGGAGACACACTCTTTGCACCCGGCACGGAT
>JAZRUF010000055.1:0-12412 GCA_045652405.1 Eubacteriales bacterium
CAGTAATAGAAAATACGATGGTTGACGGCAGAGAGGTAAAGACCATTCCGATGAGTCTCCTCGTCCAGCTCGGCTCTGTTGTAAACTTTAATGAGGAAATGCTTGAGACGGTTTTTCAAAAGATTGGTACGCCGTATACGCGCGAGGAGTTTGAAGACCGCCTTACAAGAGCTAAATTCTGGCTCGAGCAGTGTGCACCTGACCAGGTAAACCGCTTGCGCAAAACACGTAATTTTGAAGTGTTCAATTCTCTTGACGATAACGAAAAGAAGGAAATTGAATTGCTCCATAAGTACTTAAGCCGCGGCGGATATACTCTTGATGAACTCAATACCGAGCTTTATGCAATCCCCAAGCAGGTGTTTGGAGAAAACCTGGAGCAGAAAGAGTTAAAGAGCATCCAGGGCACCTTCTTTAAAAACGTTTATAAGCTGCTTATCGACCGTGAGAGAGGCCCGCGCCTTTACCTGTTCCTTTATGCGGTTGATCCGGAAAGCTATGTGGGACTTCTCGATTCCTCCTATGCTCAGTCTCAAGAGGAAATTGATATAGAAAAGAAAGCTGCGGAGGATGAAGCAAAAGCTATGGAAGCCGCTGAAAAGAAACCTGAGAAGGTATACGGTGAGCCTGACCCGGTCGAGCCGGTCAAGGACGAAATCGTACTTGAGGACTTCCAAAAGATTGATATGCGTGTGTGCAAGATTGTAAAGGCTCAGGAAATCCGCAAGTCAGATAAATGCTTAAAGCTTACATTGGATGACGGTGAAGGCGAGAGAGTCATCGTCTCAAGCATCAAGCACGATTATTCATGCGATGAGCTTGTAGGCAAGAAGATTATCGTTGTAGCAAACTTAAAGCCTGCGCGTCTTGCAGGTGTAACCAGTCAGGGAATGTTACTCGCAGCTACGAATAACGCATGCGGCTGTCAAGTTATTTTTGTTGATGACATCGTACCCTGCGGAACAATGCTGCACTAAAATTAATACGTATAAATTTTATCGGGAGCGGTTTATTCCGCTCCCGATTTTTGTATAACCTTGTATGAAATTATTTATCGCTATTGTTTGATTTAATACATTTAATAAAAAGTATTAATGAAAAAAAGAAATAGACTCACTGCAAAAAGAATCTTTTCGATATTAAAAACAGTATCTTCCTTTTTATCGGTTTTTGCGCTAATGTCATTTGAAGCGGTCACAGTGGTAGTGCCTGTCTTGGGCTTTTTTGTAGTTGGCGTGCTTGACGGCTCAGTGCGGCTGTTGCTTGTGTACGGACATACGCCGTCGTAATGTAGATGTGGCGGATAACCGTCGCAATGAAAATGATAATTGCCCAAACCGCTTACATTTTCGTTGTCTCTGTGCCCGCCTCTTGAGTCAGTTCTACCCGGATGCGCCAGTGCCACAGATGACATTGCTGCAATGAAAACCACACTTAAAAAAATAGCTGATATTCGTTTGTTCATTTGTCGTCTCTCCTCAATAAAAAAGTGCGCAACTCTTAAACAAGAGTCACGCACCAAAAAACGCAGGGACTCTGTTATTTGTTAAGAGTTGCAACACTTTTAACCATGTCAATTCTATAAGGGTTTACCCCAGAGCACGACTAATAAACAGAGTGTACGCTTTTTATAAAGCATATCTCCGGGGTGTGAAAATTATTATAGAATTTTATACCATGGTTAATGGTAAAAGTGTTGCACTGATATTATACCTCCATTTAAAGGGGTTTGCAACATGTTTTGCCATATCTCCTCAATAAAAAAGTGCGCAGCATAAAGCTACGCACTGAAAAACGTAGCTAAGCCATCAGTTGCAACACAGTTCATATCTTAGACAGGATATGACAAAGCAAAGCATACGTTTTTACCAAACAGTATGCCTGTCTAAGACGAATATTAAACTGTGTTGCACTGATATTATACCTCCGTTTAAAGGGCTTTGCAAGATGTTTTGCCATATCTCCTCAATAAAAAAGTGCGCCCCAATATGAGACGCACCGAAAAAGTGCTTCTCACATTGTTGCTACACAAATGACAATACGCTCATGGGTATGGTCAAATAGAGAAAACACTTTTTGCCAAAGTATTTTCCCATGAGCGAAAAAAATAATTCATTTGTGTAGCAAGCATATTATACCGCTATTTAAAAGATTTTGCAACATGCGATATTGAGCGTGAAAATATTGTCGAAAAAATTTTCGATAACTATTGCAATATGCGCGTATATATGTATAATATATCTTGTTATGTAATTTGAAATTAAAAGTATAGTATTACAAAACAGGGGGAGGGATTTCATGGACATCGGCAAAAAGCTCAAAGAGCTGAGACTGCAGAACGATTTAACGCTTGGTGACCTTGCCTCAAGAAGTGAGCTTACAAAAGGCTTTTTATCGCAGGTGGAGCGGAACTTGACAACTCCGAGCATATCCACTCTTGAGGACATCCTTGAAGCGTTGGGAACAAATCTCTCAGCATTTTTTCACGAGGAAGAGGAAAAACAGGTGGTTTTCTCCGAGCAGGACTTCTTTGTCGATGATAAGGAAGGCTATAGGATTGAATGGATAGTCCCCAATGCTCAGAAAAACGAGATGGAACCTATTTTGATGACTCTCCGTCCACACCAAAAAAGTCATGACATGGTATCTTACCGCGGCGAGGAATTCGGATACGTTCTCAAGGGTGCGGTAACGCTTGTGTGTGAAAATAGAAAGTATAAGCTTAAAGCGCATGAAACGTTTTACCTGGAAGGGAAAAAGACGCATTACCTGTATAACCATACAAATTGTGATGCTAAGGTGCTGTGGATTACCACACCGCCGATGTTTTAACAGAGGAGGAGAAATAAAATGGAACAAAAAAAGCTTATTGAGTTTCGCAATATCGTAAAAAGCTTTGATGGCCAGATTGTATTAAAGGGCGTAAATTTGGATATTTGCGAGAATGAATTTGTAACTCTGCTCGGTCCGTCCGGCTGCGGAAAAACCACCCTGCTTCGTATATTGGGAGGCTTCCTGGAAGCCGACGAAGGCAGCGTTATTTTTGACGGTGAGGAGATAAGCCACAAGCCACCGTATGAGCGCGAGCTCAATACGGTATTTCAGAAATACGCGCTTTTCCCGCACTTGAGCGTGTATGAGAATATAGCGTTCGGACTGAAAATCAAAAAGATGAGTAAGGATGTTATTGACCAAAAGGTAATGAAGATGTTAAAGCTCATAGGTCTTGAAGGCTATGAGAATAAAAATACAATGCTTTTATCCGGCGGTCAGCAGCAGCGCGTCGCGGTCGCGCGCGCTCTGGTAAACGAGCCTAAGGTTCTTTTGCTCGATGAACCGCTTGCGGCACTCGATTTAAAGCTTAGAAAAGAAATGCAGTATGAGCTCAAGCGCATTCAGCAGGAGGTTGGAATTACGTTTATCTTCGTAACGCATGACCAGGAAGAAGCGCTTACAATGTCTGACAAAATTGTTGTAATGAAAAACGGCGAAATCCAGCAGGTGGGAACACCTGAGGAAATATATAATGAGCCTGCAAATAAATACGTTGCAAATTTCATCGGCGAGAGTAACATCTTACCCGCAACAATGCTTGAGGACTACAAGGTCCGCTTTGACGATATTACGTTTGACTGCGTGGATTTCGGTTTTAAGCAGAACGAGGAAGTTGATGTTGTAATACGTCCCGAGGATATTGACATCGTGCCTGTCTCCGACGGAAAAATGACCGGCGAGGTATTAAGCGTTCTCTTTAAAGGCGTGCATTATGAAATTATTGTAGAAACCGTACCCGGTACAAGTGTAACCGTCAACATGAGCGTTATAAGAAACCATGATGTAACCAGTGATGACGGCAAAGAGAAAATTAGTGCAAGCAATTTCTATGTGGACTTGGAAGACGTAAAGGATTTGGATGACAAGGAAATCATCGCACGTTCAAATGCGCAGGCTTGGGATCCGGAGACCGATGACTATATCTCCATAGCGAAAATCGAATATGATTTAAAGGAAGAGCTCGGTCAGTATCCGGTAACATTCTCAACCGCCAACGGTACAAGCATAGAGCGCACAATTTTTGTCGTAAATCAGCCGTTTGTAAAGAATGAAAAAGCAAACGAAGCGGTTATGGCGTTTAACTTCTTTAAAACTGTGGACGAAATTCAGGAGTCTCAGGCGCTTGATACGGATATTAAAACCTGGGCGAATGCTCAGGGCTGGAAATTAAGCGATGAGAGCCAGAATGTGGACATAGTTGTTGATTACGATTTCGAGCCGGAAAACGTAAAAGAAGGCGTGTATAAAATCGTATTCTCCACAACCGGACGCGAGTTTAAAATTCATACTACGGACTACTCGGAAGTAGGTCAGGAGGTCGGCCTGACATTCTTCCCTGAAGATATTCATGTAATGTCGAGGATGGTTTTCTGATGAAGCGTTTTTCTCAACTGGCAGTCCCATATATTGTTTGGGCGGCTCTTATGCTTATTCTGCCGATGGCGCTTATTGCGCTCTACTCGTTTACCGAGCACGGCAACAGCATAATATCCTTTTCATTTACGTTGGAGCACTACGTCAAATTCTTTACCGACCCGGATTTTCTTATTATACTTTGGCGTTCGCTCTGGATTGCAATAAAAACAACAATCATCTGCCTTTTACTGGGATACCCCATAGCGTATTACATATCCCGCAGCAAGGAAAATGTGCAGAATATTCTAGTGCTGTGCATAACCATACCCATGTGGATTAATATGCTTGTGCGCACATATGCATGGATTGGCCTGCTCAGTGAAGGTGGAATAATCTCTCAGATTCTCGCCTTCATCGGCTTGGGTGAGACTGAACTTTTGTACACCGAAGGCGCAGTTCTTCTCGGCATGGTCTATAACTTCCTACCGTTTATGATACTGCAGATTAACACCTCGCTTTGTAAAATGGATAACTCATTGCGCGAAGCAAGTGCGGACCTTGGCGCAAACCCTATGTATACGTTCTGGCGCGTCACGTTTCCGCTGTCCCTACCCGGAGTTATAAACGGCATAACGCTTGTATTTTTGCCTGCGGTAAGCTCGTTCTTCATCCCGAAACTTTTGGGCGGTGGTCAGTATTTCCTGATAGGAAACCTGATTGAAAATCAGTTTATCACGGTCGGCGAATGGAACTTCGGCAGTGCGATTTCCATGATTATGGCGGCTGTTATGATGCTTATGATGATGGCTGTGCGTAAAGTGGAGCTTAGAAATCAAGGGGGAAAGGAGAAATAATCATATGAAAAAGACAAAGCGTCCTATAGGGACAATTCTTATGGTTTTAATGCTCGTGTTCTTCTATCTCCCGATATTGTATATGATTGTGTTCTCCTTCAATGAAGGTAAATCACTTACCGCGTTTTCGGGATTTTCACTGCGCTGGTATAAGCATATGCTTGAATCGCGGGATATGATGGAGGCTCTGTATACAACCTTCAGCATCGCGCTTATTGCTACGTTTGTCTCTACGATTGCCGGTACGATTGCGGCAATCGGCCTGAGTAAATCGCGCAGAGTTGTGCGAAACGTCATGGAACAGGTAAACAATCTTCCGATAATGAATCCGGAGATTGTAACCGCTATCGGATTTATGCTCCTTTTCATAACCTTCCAGATTGAAAAAGGGTATATGACGATGCTCCTTGCGCATATAGCATTTTGCATTCCATATGTAATGCTATCCGTCATGCCGAAAATTCGCGGGCTCGACCCGAATATTGCAGACGCGGCGATGGACTTGGGCGCAACTCCGTGGCAAGCGCTTACAAAGGTTATCGTTCCGCAGATAACGCCTGGAATAGTATCCGGCGCACTTATCGCATTTACCATGTCAATTGACGATTTTATAATTTCATATTTTGTAACCGGAAGCGGCGTTAAAAACCTGAGCATAATGGTCTATACGATGAGCAAGCGCATAAACCCGAGCATAAACGCAATATCAACGCTCATGGTAGTTATAATTACCGCGGTACTGCTTGTGATAAACATTGCCCCTATGGTAATGGCAAAGCGCGAGAAAAAGACGGATATGAAAAAACGAAACCTGCTACTCCCAATAGGAGCTGTATTGTGTGCAGTCATTGTCGCTATAGGCGTGTCAAACTTCAAAAGCGCGGATTCTTATCTCCCATATGAAGGCGAAACGCTTTATCTCTACAACTGGGGCGAGTATACCGGCGAAAACATCCTTTCCGATTTTGAAGAGGCTACCGGCGCAACCGTTGTCATGGAAAACTTTGACTCAAACGAGCAAATGTATATTAAGGTGGCAAATGGCGCGGCGTATGACATCCTAGTCCCGAGCGATTATATGATACAACGCCTTATCCAGGAGAACTTGCTCCAGAAGCTTGACCATTCAAAGCTTGACTGCATGGATAAGCTTGTCGAGGCGATAAAAGGTCTGCCGTATGACCCGCAGAATGAGTATTCCATCCCATATTTCTGGGGCACGGTCGGAATTGTATATGATACCACTAAGGTTGATATTGAAGACCTTGAACGTGAAGGATATAATATTTTCCTCGACGAAAAATATAAGGGCGATATTTATCTCTACGATTCTGAACGCGATTCATTTATGATGGCACTCAAAGCTCTCGGCTATTCTATGAATACCGAAGATGAGGAGGAGCTAAACCAAGCGTATGAGTGGCTTGTAAAGTGCGTAAAGACTATGGAGCCTGAAATTGTAACCGATGAAATTATAGATAATATGGCGCAGGGCAGAAAAGCACTGGGACTTATCTATTCGGGTGACGCTACATATGTAATGAGTGAAAATGAAAACATGGGCTTCTATATGCCGCAAACCGGTACAAACCAGTGGTCCGATGCCATGGTAATACCCGCGAATGCGAAAAATCCTGAGCTTGCCCATGAGTTTATAAACTTCGCATCATCATATGACGGCGCATACGATAACTCAAGCTATGTCGGATATACATCATCCAATCAGGAGGTTATGAATGACCTCTCCGGAGTGGATGGCGACTATGAGGGAATAGATGCATATATCCCGCGCACCGATAACGAGCATGACGAAGTTTTCGTATATAACGAAGATACGCGCAAAATAATGAGTAACCTCTGGAGCAAAGTTAAAATAGCCGCATCAAATGCAAACTAAAAACAACGCACGCAATCTTTTGGTTGCGTGCGTTATTTGTTAAGTAGTGGCCTATTGACATTTACACGTAATTATAGTATGATTATTCATACCAATCATACAAAGGAGAAGCATATATGAATATACAGGAAGGAAAATATGCATGGATGGTCAAAGTTGGCGAAAAGGGGCAGTTTGTTATTCCTAAAGAAGCAAGAGAGTTGTTTAATTTACAGCCCGGAGATGAAATCTTGGTTCTCGGAGATAAAGAAAGAGGAATAGCAATTCTTCCGAAAGAAAAGCAACGGGAATATATTGAGCGGGTTTTTTGTGAAATAGAAGAATGAAATCAGGTGAAATAACATGAGCAAAATAGTTTTCTTTTGCATTCCCGCACACGGACACACTAACCCTACCTTGAATGTCGTCAGGGAACTAATTTCTCGCGGACATCAGGTGTGGTACTATTCATATAACTCAATGCGTGAAAAAATTGAGTCGTCAGGAGCAACATTTGTATCTTGCGATGATTATGATACAGAGCAGAAGCTCAAGGCAAAAGACTCTGCCCGAGTCGGAAAAGACCTTGCGCTTTCTGCAAAGATACTGGTGGATACCACATTGGCTCTTGATGACAAGGTCTGTAGAGAAATGGCAGAGCTTAAGCCTGACTGCATAGTTGCAGATTCCATGGCGCTGTGGGGAAAAGCCGTTGCGCTCAAGCTTAAAATTCCTTTTGTTTCTTCAACAACAACCTTTGCCTTTAATCAGCATTCAGCAAGGGTTATGAAACAAGGTATCGGGGAATTATTTAAAATGCTTTTTTCAATGCCTAAAACCTCAAAGCAAGTAAAACGTCTAAAAGATAATGGGTATTCTGTAAAAAGTATTTTGGATATCATCGGAAATGACGATAAAACACATACTGTTGTATATACCTCTCCGGAATTCCAGCCTTGTTCAGAGACTTTTTCGGATAAGTATTATGCGTTTGTCGGTCCGTCAGTACGACCTGCAACCGATGAAATAGAGAAAAAGAGAGATAAACTGATTTATATATCAATGGGAACTGTCAATAATGACACAATGCCCTTTTTCAAAAATTGTGTATCTGCGCTCAGGGATACAGAATATCAGGTTATCATGTCTGTCGGTAATCAGGTGTCTATCGAGGAATTTGGACAACTGCCTGAAAATATATCGGTTTTTTCACATGTTGACCAGATTGCCGTACTGCAAAAAGCGGATGTGTTTATATCGCACTGCGGAATGAACAGCGTAAGTGAAAGTTTATATTTTGAGGTTCCGCTTGTTATGTTGCCGCAAACTACGGAACAAAGAGGTGTTGCCGTCAGGGTTCTGGAGCTTGGTGCCGGTATTAAACTTGATAAAGCGGATGCTACCTCTGTTTTAAACGCTGTAAACGAAATATTAAATAATAGCGCTTATAAACAAAATGCTGAGAAAATTGCTGGGGGCTTTAAGCGTTGTTCGGGTGCAAAAGGCGCAGCGGATAAAATAATACAGGTTTCTATTTGACAAAACTTGTTTTATGTAATATACTATTGGTAATTGTCATATCAAAATATAGGGCAATGACTGAGTTTAAGTAGATGTCGCGGAAACAGGCACAGAAAACAGCCTTTTAGCTGAGAGGGCTGTAATGCCCGCGGTGTTGAAATTCGCCTCACGAGCCTTTTTGCGAAAGCAAAATGTAGATGCTGCATTAAAGCATACAAAAGCGGCGGTCGAAACTCGGCCGCAATTTGAGTGGTACCACGGATATTATTCGTCTCATGCACGTGCATGGGGCGATTTTTTATGGAGGTAAAAGCAATGATTGAGAAACTTAAAGCGCAATTAAGTCAAGACCTTGCGGCTATAACAAGTGCTTCCGATGTTGAGAAGATTAACATTGCCTATCTTGGTAAAAAAGGCTGCATTGCTGATTTGATGAAGCAGATGAAGGATCTTACCCCTGAGGAGAGAAAGACCTTCGGTCAGGTTGTTAATGATTTTAAGCGCGAAGCAGCTGAAAAGATTGACGCAGCTTACGCGGACCTCAAGAAAAAGGAACTCGAAGCGGAAATAAACGCAATCGAGGAATTTGACTTGTCTGTTCCTGCAAATCTTGAGCGCGGTTCATATCACCCGATTACCTTAGTCCAGCGCGAGTGTGAATCGGTTTTCAAATCCATGGGCTTCAATGTTGAGGATTACAGCGAGGTAGTAACTGACTACGAGTGCTTTGAAGCGCTCAATATTCCCAAGCACCATCCCGCGCGCGATATGCAGGATACCTATTATCTGGAAAACGGTCAGCTCCTTAAATCGCATACATCTGCCGCGCAGAACGCTATATATTTAAAATATAAGGATGCGCTTATAAATGACGGTGTTCCGATAAAGGCTATTTTCCCGGGCCGTTGCTTCAGAAACGAAGCAACTGATGCCTGCCATGAAAACACCTTCTTCCAGATGGAAGGCGTAATGGTCGATAAAAATATCTCCATTTCAAACCTTATATTCTTCATGAAGCAAATGCTCTCCGAAGTATTTAAAAAGGATATAAAAGTCCGTCTTCGTCCGGGATTTTTCCCGTTCGTTGAACCGGGATTTGAGCTGGATATAAGCTGCCTCATCTGCGGTGGTGACGGATGTCCGTCATGTAAGCACAGCGGTTGGCTTGAGCTCTGTCCGTGCGGCATGATTCACCCCGAGGTACTCAAAGCAGGCGGTATTGACCCTGAGGAATATACCGGCTTTGCATTCGGCTTAGGCCTTACACGCCTTGCAATGATGCGCTATGGCGTAAAAGATATTCGTGATTTAAACGGCGGTAATCTGAAGAGCTTATCTCAGTTTACCGATGATGAATAAGGAGGTGTGCAGCTATGTTACTGTCAATGAATTGGATTTGTGATTTTGTTGATTTATCAGGTCTTGACAAGTTAAAACTTATAAATCAGTTTTCTCTGTCCACTGCAGAGGTTGAAAACGATATTTTCTTTAAAGGCTCAGATTTGAGCGGCATAGTTGTCGCCGAAATTAAAACGGTAGACGAGCATCCTGAGTCTAAAAAACTGCATCTTCTCAAAGTAGACATTGGCGAAGCCGAGCTTGTGGACGTAGTTTGCGGTGCTCCCAACGTAAGAGTCGGAATGAAGACGGTTTTTGCAAAGCTCGGCGCGCAGATAGGCGATATAACCATAGCTCCGCGCAAGCTTGCCGGATATACCTCCTGCGGAATGTGCTGCTCGGAGAAGGAACTCGGTATAAGCGAGGATAACTCAGGAATTATAGAGATTCCTGCAGATGTTGCAAACGGTACGGATATAAAGGAACTATACCAGATTGACGATATAATCTTTGGGGTTGACAATAAATCTCTTACCAATCGCCCGGACCTGTGGGGCCATTACGGAATTGCACGCGAATTTGCAGCAATTTCCGGACGCGAGTTAAAACCGCTGGATGTTGAGGACTTGGCAAAGTACGCATCCCTTCCGCCAATTGATGTTAAGGTGGAGGACGAACTCTGCATGCGCTACAGCGCGCTTCAGGTTGAGAATATAACCCGAAACGTAAGCCCGGTAAATATGAGAATACGTCTCCATTACTGCGGAATGCGTGCAATAAATCTTCTTACCGACCTTACAAACTATCTGATGCTTGAAATGGGGCAGCCCATGCATGCGTTTGACTCACGCAAGGTCGAGAATATCCGCGTAAAGAGATTTGATAAACCGTTTATGTTCAAAACACTCGACGGAGCAGAGCGCAATATAGATGAAAATACGCTTATGATATGCAACGGTGACAACCCGGTTGCTATTGCAGGAATTATGGGCGGTTTGGATTCGGAGATTGTAGAGGATACAACCAAGCTCACACTTGAATCTGCTACATTCGATGCGGTTTCCGTGCGCCGTTCATCCGGACGTTTGGCTCACAGAACCGATGCATCCATGCGCTATGAAAAATCCCTTGACCCGGAAATGACAGTCCCGGCAATTGCGCGTTTTGTAAAACTCCTTTCGGAGATAGACCCGCAAATGAAGGTTACATCATCACTTGCAGATGTCTATAAGCGCAAGTATGATGAAATAAAGCTCGCATTTGATAAAAAGTTTGTTGACAGGTATACAGGTATCGAAATTGATAATGATACTATAGTAAAAACTCTCACTGCACTCGGCTTTAAGGTTTCACTTGAAAATGATAATTTCAGCGTGGCCGTACCCAGTTGGCGTGCCACAAAGGACGTAACAATCAAAGCGGATATTATAGAAGAAATCACACGAGTTTACGGATATGATAACTTCGATATAAATACCGCAAGTGCACCGCTCCGTCCGATACGCGCAGCGCAGGAGAAAACCGTCGAGGAAAAGGTAAAGGACATACTCGTTAAGAAATATAACCTTCACGAGCTTCATTCCTATATCTGGGCTTATTATGACGAGTATAAAGCACTCGGAATAGAGGTTGAGGACAATATAAAACTCACCGGTGCAACAAACCCGAATATCGAAACCATTCGTAAGTCTATAGTTCCCACTCAGCTCTGCCAGGTAAATTACAATACGTCTTACAGCTCAGACTTTGGCGTATTTGAAATCGGAAGAGTTATCAAAGGTCTTAAGGATGACGGTCTGTGTAACGAGCGCAAGAATCTTGCAGTAACACTCTTCAGTAAGACCAAGTCTGTTGAAAAACTCTATTTCGTGCTTCGCGATATGCTTGCAGTTATTACGGACGATATAAAGCATATGCAGCTTGAATTCAAGGCGATAGAAGCTGAGCATTCATATCAGCATCCTAAGAACTTAAATGCAATTATCTGCGATGGCAAGGTGATTGGTGAAATAGGTGTTGTTTATCCGACGGTTTCAAAAAAGATAGACAAAAAAGCAGCTATCGTATATGCAGAAATTGACGTAAAGGATTTTGCGGAAATTAAGAGCGCTGGTATTTCGTATAAAGAGGCAAACCGCTTCCCGGAAATGAGCATCGACCTCTCGTTCGTTTCAGAAAAGTTTGCGCCGATTGACGCGGTGATTAAATCATTAAACTGCGAGCTTATTAAAAACGTAAGCGTAGCGGATATATACCGCGATGACAGCGGCAAATCCATTACGGTAAGAATCCTCTTCTCGCATCCGGACAGAACCCTTACCGGTGAAGAGGTAAAGGAGATAACCGATAAAATTATCGACCTTCTTAAAGCTCAGAATATCAATTTAAAACAGTAAGCACCAAACCGGCACGG
>JAZRUF010000056.1:0-4241 GCA_045652405.1 Eubacteriales bacterium
CTGCCGCGTTTTCACGCGCCCAGTTTACCATGCCTTTAGCCGCGTCAACATGGCATACGGATGCGCCTGCATATGCTGCTGCGACGGTTGCACCTCCGGTGTACGCAAAAAGGTTTAAAACATTTATCGGTCTTCCAGCTTTTGAAATTGCCTTCATGATAAAATCCCAGTTTGCGGCTTGCTCAGGGAAGAGACCGGTGTGCTTAAAATTCATGGGTTTTACCTGGAAGGTAAGTGACCTGTATGAAACTTGCCAGAAAGCCGGAAGTTTGCTTTTTATCCAATGACCGCCACCGGTAGATGAACGCAGATATGATGCGTCCGGATTAAACCATTTTTTGTTTTTGCGCTCGGTTTCCCATATTGCTTGAGGGTCCGGGCGCACTAAATAATAATCGCCCCAACGTTCAAGCTTTTCACCGTTTGAGCAATCCAAAACCTCATAATCTTTCCATCCGTCTGCAATCCACATATTATTCTCCAGTCCTAAAATACAAAATCTACTATATAAAAAAGAATATTATTTATTATCATATCACTTAAGGCGCTTTGCGTCAATATTTTCCGCGCCTTAAAGTGTTAATTTTATCATAATTTCAGCTTCTGCTGAATAGAGTTGTAATGAAAGATTTACCGTTTGACGGAAGGAGAATAAAATATGCTGATAATGACAGCGAAGCTCAGTAAAAAGAAACTTATTATGGGAATTATTACCGCAGGGCTTGTGATATGCGCGGTTATACTTCTAAAAGGTGATTATAGCGGTGTTGATGTAGCTGATACGGTTGATGCAAAAGCCGGAGCGGAGATAAAGATAGAGAGCGTAAAAACTCCGGGAGATAGAGTGCAGCTTCTGGAGAGCTACGGATGGCAAGTCAGCGAGGAACCTCTTGAATTCATGGAGATTCAGATTCCAGAGGAGTTTGACGAGGTGTATGAAAAATACAATGAGATACAGCTCGGACAAGGGATGGATTTGAAGAAATATGCAGGTAAGCGAGCGATGCGCTACAGCTATCAAATTACAAATTATCCCACGGGTGAATCGGACATAATAGCAAATATTCTAATATATAAAAATAAATTGATAGGCGGAGACGTTTGCTCACCGCGCATTAACGGATTTATGCACGGACTTTCTAAACCTGAATAAGTATAGAAATATTCAGTAATTTGAGTATAAAATTATGACGTTTTTTATTGACGTAATATGTCGGATTGTGTTAGAATAATGTCAAAGAAGGGCGAGGAGACAAGCCCATAAGCAAAGGAGGATTTTTTATGACGATTTTTGTAATTTCGATGATTATTATTGTTTCGGCAATTATAATCGCCAACATACGCATTGTGCCTCAGGCAACGGAGTATGTTATAGAATTTCTCGGAAAATATCAGACTACTTGGAGCGCGGGAATTCACATTAAAATTCCGCTTCTGGAGAGGGTAGCAAAGAGGATAACTCTTAAAGAGCAGGTTATGGATTCTCCTCCTCAGCCGGTTATAACCAAAGATAATGTAACCATGCAGATAGATACGGTTGTTTATTTCCGTATATACGATGCAAAGCTTTATGCCTACGGCGCGGTAAACCCGATTTCTGCGCTTGAAAACCTTACTGCAACTACGTTGCGTAACTTGGTTGGTGAACTTGAGCTTGACGGAACACTTACGTCGCGTGATACTATAAACGGAAAGATGACATCTATTTTAGATGAGGCTACTGACCAGTGGGGCATAAAGGTAAGCCGAGTAGAGCTTAAAAATATTATTCCGCCAACTGAGATACAAAATGCAATGGAAAAGCAGATGAAGGCTGAGCGTGACCGCCGTGAAACATTGCTTCAGGCTGAAGGACATAAGGCTGCTGCAATAACGCGCGCGGAAGGCGATAAGCAGGCTATGATACTTGCCGCTGAGGGTGAGCGCGATGCGCGTATTGCCAGAGCTGAGGGTGAGGCACGTGCTATTTTCTTATCCAAAAAAGCAGAGGCTGACGGACTGCGTGCATTAAAAGAGGCTTGCGCGGATGCGGCTGTGCTTGAACTTAAGAAATATGAGGCACTGGTCAAATTGGCAGACGGAAAGGCGGCAAAAATCATAATCCCGACTGATGCAGTGAATGCAACCAAGGCTAACGTCTTGTTTTCTGAGACCACCGGGCTCGGTGATGTGACACATGAAGCGCCTGAGGTTTCTGCAAAAGAAGCAGTTGATGTCTGCTGCGAACGTTTTGAAAAAACAGAATAGTAAAAGCCTGAGCGATGTCAGTCGCTCAGGCTTTTAAAGCATTTATGCAAGATATGAGGACATTTCCTGGTATATATCGTCTATCTCAGGATATAAAAGGAATGCGGCTTGGAAACCGAGCGTCTGAGCTAAACGGAGCTTGTCAGTGAGTGAATGGGCATTGTCAAAAATAACAAAATGTGTTTTACCGGTGTGGTCGGTATAAGTAAAATAATTGGTGCACAGTTCGGGTGAATAAAAGGTCTGCGCCTGAGTGTTTTGCAGCAGGGCATTTAGTTCTTCACGTGAGAGATGCTTGCCTTCGCTTGATGTCGAGGGCATCAGGAAATCCATTGCGATACGCTCACATTCAAGTACAAGCCTTGCGCTGCCGTGAATATCCGAAAGCTGGTCCAAATGCTCTCTGAGTGAACCGCCGGAGATTGAGCTTGAGACAATGTAGTTTGCGTCCTGGCAAAACACCGAGTAGAGGTATGGCACATATATCTGAATTTTTAATTTGCTGAGTTCTTCGCACAGCTTTGATGCAAAAGATGAGGTGTAGGCGGTTGGTTTGGCATCAAAATCCAGTATCGCCCCATCAAAATTGCGGCGCAGACATTCATTGTATATTTCTGCGGCAAGGGATTTAAACGAGCCTTCTGCAGGCGAGGTGTCAATATCCGTTATGACCATCATGCCTGAGCGTGCGTTTGAGGAAATTCGCCCTCGCATTAAATGAAGAGAGCGGATTTTATATGCCATATGTGCGGTTTTAAAAGGTACATCAGAGATGTCAATGCGGTCTGAAGGTGTTACAGTTAAATAAGTTTTCATTCCAAAACAATCCTCCCACTTGTTTAAGCGGTGTAATAGTGGTATAATCAATCATATGTAATGTGATTTTCGAATATGCGAAAATAGAATAGGACGGTCATTTGATGAAAAAGTTTTTTCGCCCGGATTATCGTTTTGATAATATATTTGATATAACTCCGCAGTTTCTTGAGGAGTTAGGAATAAAAGCTTTGGTGGCGGATTTGGACAATACGATAGCCGATTATGATACCCCTGTTCCTACGCCTGAAATTATAGGTTGGTTTAATGATTTACATAGCGCAGGTATTAAAATAGCGATAGTATCAAATAACGGAAAAGAGAGAGTTGAGAAGTTTTGCAACCACTTAAATGTTGTGAAATACTATTGGAAAAGCGGGAAGCCACGTAGTAAGACTATTTTGCGTGCGATTGAGAAACTCGGATGTAATAAGAAAAATGTTGCCATGCTTGGGGATAAGCTTTCTACTGACGTTTTAGGCGCACGGTTTAGCGGGATTGCGATGCTTAAAGTCAAGTCAATAAAGCCGCGTTGGAAAAGGAGTATTTAAAAGTGATAAAAGCGAGATTCGGTCCGGCAGGACAGTCGGAGAGCTTTACGGCTCAAGGATATACTTCATCGGTTGAAATGCCACAGTGGCTTAATAATAAGGGGCTTAACGCGTTTGAGTATCAATGTGGTCGTGGTGTTACCATCGGAGAAGATACTGCAAAAGAGCTGGGGGAAAAGGCACGTTTGTATGATGTGGCATTGTCGATACATGCGCCGTATTTTACAAACCTTGCAAACCCTGAGGTTGAGCGTCGGGAGAAGACTGTTGGATATATTTTGCAGAGCTGTGCGGCGGCGCGTGCAATGGGGGCAGAGCGCATAGTTGTGCACAGCGGTTCGCTTATGAAGCGCGAGCGGCATCAGGCGCTTGAAATAGCGTGCGAGACTTTGAGTATGGTGATTAAAGCCTGCGATGATGCCGGATACGGAGATGTTATTCTTTGTCCGGAGCTTATGGGAGTGAGAAATCAGCTCGGAACGCTTGAAGAGGTTATAGAGCTTTGCAAGGTGGATAAAAGGCTTCTGCCGTGCATTGATTTCGGGCACTATAATTCAAGAAACAATGGTATACTTAAAAATAAGCAGGACTATGCGGTTATTCTCTATTGCATGGAAAAAGAACTTG
>JAZRUF010000057.1:0-12018 GCA_045652405.1 Eubacteriales bacterium
GAAACGTTTCTCCTAAGGGATAAAAACACATCCGGGAAGCATACGCTTCCCGGGATTTTACTTTATAATCGCCGATACATCCGATTTATTCGATGTTGGCTTTATAGTATATACACGGCGGAACAAGGATTTTCTTGGGCGGAACCCAGTCCTTATGACCGTAACTGTTGCTTTTTATCAGATACTCGTATGCGCAGTGTACCGCACGGCTTCCCATTTCCTCCTGATTCTGGAAAATAGTGGCACGCATCAGATTTTTTCGCATCGCGATTTTGAGTTGGTCAAACACGTCCGTGCCGAGCACTATAATTTTATCCTGAAGCTCATGCTCTTCAATATAGCGGCAAACCTCCTGAGAAGTAGCCGTGCTTATATACAGAGCATTCATTTCCGGATACTTGGCACACAGCTCGCCCATGCAGGAATATGCACGGTCGCCATCCTCATTAGTCTCCATAACCTCGAGGAAATTTCCTCCGCGCTCAGAAAGGCGCTTTGAAAATGCATCCACCTTCTGCTTGTGTCCTATTACCTTCAACGAACCGGTAAGTATCGCCGCATTTATCTTAATCGGCATGGCAGTAAAGAAATCCGCCGCAAGACTGCCTGCCTTTTCCGCGTCAATTCCTATCACAGAAATTGGGTTCTGGCGCTCGCCCTCGTTTCCGATAATAAACAGAGGGATGTTTATATCCTGCAAAGTCTTTGTCAAAACAACCTCGGTTGAATACAGAGACGGACAGTATAAAATCGCATCCGGCTGCATGGTGGTGCACCACGAACGAACCTGCTCAGCGAGTTCTTCATCGTCATTGGACGAAATATAGCAAAAAGAAGAGTATACCTTATACTTTGAAAGCGATTTCAGAGCCTTCTTCATACCCTTTTCCATATCGGCAAAATACTCCTGCCACTTCGAGGGCATCAGCACGCCTATAGTAATGGCTTTACGCGAAAGCGATTGGGCAATGGTGTTTACTACATACCCCATCCTCTCAGCGGTTTCCAAAACCTCTTTACGCCTCTTTTCGCTGATTCCCGGTTTACCTGTCAGCGCCTTGTTAACCGTGGAGAGTGAAATCTGAAGCTCTGCCGCAATGTCCTTTACAGATACACGTTTAGTCAGATTAAATCACTCCCAATCCCTAAAGATTACTAAAGTTTAAGCCCAATATAACATGCTGCCCGCACATTGTCAAGCATAATTTAAACATTTTTTGTTTTTCCAAATTGCGCCCGACTTCCTCGAACGCACTTGCGACTGGCAGTGGGCAGGAGAGGGTGAGGGAATAGGTCAACAGGCATCGGAAATAAGCATCTCTACAAAGCCTGCATTTGCAGTAAGGTAATACGGTTGAAAGAAAATCTTCCCCACATCTCTGCTAAACATAACCGCTATATTCCACAAAATGAAGCTTAGCCTGAAAACAAAGCACTCAACCAGCCGTCCCTTTGTGATATATACAGAATTGCGGACCGCAGCAAGCACTCCTATGCTGGGGGTTTTTGCATAAATATAATACGCAGGCATATATGCCATAAGTTTAAGTGCAAGAAGAAGCACACCTGCTGCATATACAATTATGCCGGTAATGTAGAGTCCCCACAGACTTGCAATGTTTGAAAAAACAATCGCAGCGAGAGGGAGCGCCAACAGTACCGCCGCCCAGAGCACGGTGAGTATTGCTATATAAATATAGAGGCGGATTGCACCGAATGTCTTTGCCAGGTTAGTATACCATGAAAATGCCACGCTGAGCTTTGGTTTATCTCCGGCAAACACCTTGCAGAAATATTGCTTAATCCCCTGCTCAAACGGAGGCATAACAAGCAGAAACAGCGCTACACTTATAAAAATACGCGCTATAAACTTTCCGGTTATCTGCTCGGGCACAAGCATATCCGCCATAAGCTCAAGCATCTGCATCATATTCATGCTAGAAAGTCTTGCAGCATCTATCGGCTGAGACGGTGCGTAAAGCGGGATAAAGTATGTGCAGAACATGCCTAAAATAAGGGACACTGCAATAAGCACCGAGCTCTTCATCCAACTGCCCGCAAGCTTCATTCGCGCCATATTTTTTATTTTTACACGTTTTTCTTTTCTGTTCATCAATTTCATCTGCCTTAAACTTGGTATTACAGTACATAATTATAACAACTTTTACCTTATATTACAAGTAAATATCAAAAACAAAACCCGAAAGCCTGAGGCTTTCGGGTTTTGAAAATATAAACGTTATCGTTTATTAGTCCTCGTAGAGTTTAACAAGGCGCTGCAGGTGCTCCCAGCGCTCCATAGCAGCAGCTTCGTTTCTTGCAAACAGCTCTGCTGCATTGTCGGGGAACTCGCGAGTGAGGCGGCTGTAACGAGCCTCGTTCATCAAGAACTCCTGATATCCGCCCTTCGGCTCCTTGCTGTCGAGCTGGAACTTGCCGTTCTCCTTGGACGGGTCAAAGCGGAACAGGTTCCAGTAACCGCAGTCAACAGCTTTCTTCATCTCAGCCTGGCAGTTGCCCATGCCGCCCTTAATGGAGTGCATTTCACACGGAGCGTAGCCGATGATGAGTGACGGACCGTTGTAAGCCTCTGCCTCGCAGATAGCCTTGATTGTCTGAGCCGGGTTTGCACCCATAGCAATCTGAGCAACGTATACATAGCCGTAGCTCATTGCGATTTCAGACAGGGATTTTTTCTTAATATCCTTACCGGAAGCTGCAAACTGAGCAACCTGACCGATGTTGGAAGCCTTAGAAGCCTGACCGCCGGTGTTGGAGTAAACCTCGGTGTCAAATACGAAGATGTTTACATCCTCGCCGGAAGCGAGAACATGGTCAACGCCACCGAAGCCGATGTCATATGCCCAGCCGTCGCCACCGAAGATCCAAACAGACTTCTTGGACAGGTACTCCTTCTTGGAGAGAATATCCTTAACGGTATCGCAGCATACGTTTTCCTCAAGGTTCTCAATAAGAGCCTTGGTTGCAGCCTTGTTTGCTGCGCCGTTATTGTAAGTGTCAAGCCATGCCTGGCAAGCTGCCTTGCGTGCATCGCACTCGGTCTTCTCCATAACTACCTTGACCTTTTCAGCCAGGGACTTACGGATAACCTCCTGTGCGGTTGACATACCCAAGCCGTGCTCTGCGTTATCCTCGAAGAGGGAGTTTGCCCAAGCCGGACCGTGGCCTTCTTCGTTTACACAGTACGGTGAGGTTGCAGCCGGGCCACCCCAGATGGAGGAACAACCGGTTGCGTTGGAGATATACATACGGTCACCGAAGAGCTGAGTTACAAGACGTGCATAAGAGGTCTCTGCACAGCCTGCGCAAGAGCCGGAGAACTCGAGCAGCGGCTTCTTGAACTGGCTACCCTTAACGGTGTTGTCTTCCATGTCTTCCTTGCGGGAAACCTTGGAAACCATGTAATCAAATACTTTCTGCTCACCCAGCTCCTGCTCCTGCGGAACCATGGTGATAGCCTTGGTCGGACATACGCCTACGCAAACGCCGCAGCCCATGCAGTCCATCGGAGAAACTGCCATTGTGTAGGAGTAAACGCCCTTGCCCTTGCCTGCCTTGACCGGAACTGCGCGGGTCCCCTCGGGAGCCGCTGCAACTTCTTCCTCAGTCAGTGCATACGGACGAATCGTAGCATGCGGGCAAACATAAGAACAGTTGTTACACTGGATACATTTGGTCTCATCCCAATGCGGTACGGTAACCGCAACGCCGCGCTTCTCGTAAGCTGCAACGCCGAGCGGGAACTGACCGTCTTCCATGCCTTCGAATGCGGAAACCGGCAGGCTGTAGCCGTCCATCTTTCCAACCGGAGCCATGATTTCCTTTGCAACCTTAACGGTAGCTGCAGGGCCTTCGAGGGCTGCGTCGTCAGCCTTATCTGCTGCGGTTGCCCATGCAGCCGGAACATCTACCTTGACATAAGCGGAAGCGCCAGCGTCGATAGCCTTCCAGTTGCAATCAACAACTTCGCGGCCCTTCTTGAGGTAGGACTTCTCTGCTGCGTCCTTCATGTAGCCGATAGCCTCTTCGCTCGGCATAACCTCTGCCAGAGAGAAGAATGCAGACTGCAGGATGGTATTTGTACGCTTACCCATGCCAACCTCGATTGCAAGGTCAATAGCGTTTATAGTATAGAGCTGAATGTTGTTTTCAGCGATGTAGCGCTTGGAAGCTGCATCCAGATGATGCTCAAGCTCCTCAGGAGTCCACTGGCAGTTGATGAGGAATACCCCGCCGGGCTTAACGTCCTGAACAATCTTAAATCCCTTGGTGATGTATGACGGATTGTGGCAAGCAACAAAGTCAGCCTTATTGATGTAGTAGGGGGACTTGATGGGCTTGTCACCAAAACGCAGATGCGAAACGGTTACACCGCCGGTCTTCTTGGAGTCATACTGGAAGTATGCCTGAACGTACTTGTCAGTATGGTCACCGATTATCTTGATGGAGTTCTTGTTAGCGCCAACAGTACCGTCGCCGCCGAGACCCCAGAACTTGCACTCAATAGTGCCCTCGGCTGCAGTGTTCGGAGCAGCCTTCTCCTCAAGTGAGAGGTTGGTAACGTCATCAACGATACCCAGAGTAAACTCCTGCTTCGGAGTAGCTTTCTTGAGCTCGTCATAAACTGCAAAGAAGGAAGCCGGAGTGGTGTCCTTCGAGCCAAGGCCGTAACGTCCGCCGATAACGGAAACGTCATTTCGGCCGGCTTTTGCCAGAGCCATAACAACATCCTGGTAAAGCGGCTCGCCCTGTGAACCGGGCTCTTTGGTACGGTCAAGAACCGCGATTTTCTTAGCGGTTGCCGGGATAGCCTTGAGCAGGTGCTCAGAGCTCCACGGACGGAACAGGCGAACCTTTACAAGGCCGACCTTCTCGCCGTGTGCGTTTAAGTAATCAATTACTTCTTCGATAACGTCGTTTACAGAACCCATAGCAACGATTACGCGGTCTGCATCCGGTGCACCGTAGTAGTTAAAGAGCTGATAATCAGTGCCCAGCTTCTCGTTAACCTTGTGCATGTACTTCTCAACAACAGCCGGAAGTGCATTGTAGTACTTATTGCAAGCCTCGCGGTGCTGGAAGAAAATATCGTCATTCTCATGGCTGCCGCGCATTGCCGGGCGCTCCGGATTAAGGGAGTGCTTGCGGAACTCTTCGACAGCTTCCATGTTGGTCATTTCTTTGAGCTCATCATAATCCCAAACAGCGATTTTCTGAATTTCGTGAGAGGTACGGAATCCGTCAAAGAAGTTGATAAACGGTACGCGACCCTCGATAGATGCCAGGTGAGCAACAGCAGCAAGGTCCATTACTTCCTGAACGTTGGTCTCAGCAAGCATTGCAAAGCCGGTCTGGCGGCAAGCATAAACGTCAGAATGATCGCCGAAGATGTTAAGAGCCTGTGCAGCAACGGTACGTGCGGATACGTGGAAAACCGAGGGTAGAAGCTCGCCTGCAATTTTGTACATATTGGGAATCATCAAAAGCAAGCCCTGAGAAGCAGTGTAGGTAGTGGTGAGTGCACCGGCTGCGAGTGAGCCGTGAACCGTACCTGCAGCGCCTGCCTCAGACTGCATTTCGACAACCTTTACAGTATCGCCGAAGATGTTTTTTACACCCTTGGCAGCCTGCTGGTCAACATAGTCGGCCATCGGGCTTGAAGGGGTGATGGGGTAGATGCCAGCAACTTCGGTAAAAGCATAGCTGACATGTGCGGCGGCAGTATTGCCGTCCATGGTTTTAAATTTTCTTGCCATGGTTTTGGAATCCTCCTTCATTTTATAAAAGCATAAAGCCTGTATATAATTTCACGTCTTATATTTTAACACTTCTGCGCGCATATGTAAATAACCAAATACAAAAAACATAGACAATTTCTGCCATGTTAAAGCTTTTTATTTTCATATTTCGGGTAAAAAAGAACATTTAAATTCAATATGCAATATTTTCCTGTAAATATAAGTGACTTTTTTCGCGCTTTTTTGCGCAAAGTCAATCTTCTATTGTTTTTTTACGAGTTTTAATATATCATTATATTATAGTAAGTTTGACATCTTCAGGAAGGGCAGTGAGAAAATATGGTTTCCGCTATTTGTTCGCTTGGTCTTACGGGAATTTCCGGATATATCGTAAAAGTTGAATGCGATTTATCCGGCGGGCTTCCGAATTTTGATATTGTAGGATTGCCGGACACCGCAGTAAAGGAATCGCGCGAGCGCGTGCGCGCGGCAATTAAAAATTGCGGGCTTGAGTTTCCACTGCGCAGAATAACCGTAAACCTTGCCCCGGCGGATACCCGCAAGGAGGGCCCGCTCTATGACCTTCCGATATTTTTAGGAATTCTCAGCGCAGCCAAAGGGATTCCGGAAATCCCGCAGGACTCCGCATTTATAGGCGAGCTTTCGCTAGACGGCTCTCTGCGTCCGGTCGCAGGGGTGCTCCCCATGGCAATCGCTGCTCGCAAGTTAGGTATACACTCGCTTTTCGTCCCTGCTGACAACGCTTCCGAGGCGGTGCTCGCCGGTGAGGATTTGACGGTTTATCCGGTAAGCCACGTAAAAGAAATTATAAAGCATCTTTCGCACGAAACCACCTTGCCCAATGCCCCATATAAAATGCCTGAGCGAGCAAACATTCCGATTGCAGATTTTTCCGAGGTTCGCGGTCAGGAAAACGTAAAGCGTGCACTGGAAATCGCCGCGGTAGGCGGGCACAACATCCTCCTTATCGGCCCTCCCGGCGCGGGAAAGAGCATGCTTGCACGTCGCCTTCCCGGAATACTTCCGGATATGACGCAGGAGGAAGCTCTTGAAGCCACTCAAATTCATTCCATCTGCGGTCTGCTCTCGAGCGACGAACCTTTTGTAACCACCCGCCCGTTCCGCAGTCCGCATCACACGATTTCGGCAAACGGTCTGGCAGGCGGCGGACGAGTACCGCGCCCGGGCGAAATATCCATGGCGCACAACGGCGTGCTGTTTTTAGACGAGTTCCCCGAGTTTTCACGCGATGCCATGGAAATCCTGCGCCAGCCACTCGAGGACGGCGTGGTGACAATATCGCGCGTGGCGGGAACTATCACATACCCATCGTCTTTTATGATGGTTTGTGCGATGAACCCTTGCAAATGCGGCTGGCACGGTCACCCTACCAATCGTTGCACATGCAGTGAAAACTCTGTTGAAAACTACGTAAATAAGATTTCAGGCCCCATGCTCGACCGAATTGACATGCACGTAGAAGTTCCGGCAGTCAGCTATGACGATATGTCCTCATCCGAGCCGAGCGAAACCTCTTGCCAAATCCGCGAGCGCGTAAACCGCGTAAGAGCCGCGCAGGCAGAACGTTTTAAGGGAACCGGTGTAACCTGCAACGCACGCATGACTCAGCAGATGCTAAACGAGTTCTGCACCCTTACCCCGCAGGCGGATACGCTCATGCGTGTCGCATTTGAAAAAATGGGGCTTACCGGTCGCTCGTACACCAAGGTCTTACGCGTTGCACGAACAATCGCGGATATGGCGGACTCTGAGAAGATAGAGCTTGCTCATCTTGCAGAAGCTATCCAGTACCGAACACTCGACCGCAATCGGGATAAGCGATAACTCTAATTTATCTTTTTTCACGTGTTTTCTCCGAATTTTCGGGAATAATTTCTATATTAAAAACTTTACTAAAGGCGGTAGCTATTATGCAAAAAGGTAAATTTGGTATTTGTCTGTGGTTTTATGCAGTCCTCGGTTTCATCTTCGCCATTATTAATCAAACCCTGCCCTGTCTTTTACTGCTCGGCTTTGTAATAGCCGCCGAGCAGAACGAGTGGGCGACAAAGCAGGTAATGCAGGCGCTGTTCTTATGCCTTACACGCTCTCTTGTAACCCTAATCCCCGCCGCTATTCATTCGGTTGCAGGGACATACCTGGTTTTTGGCGGATTGCTGTCGGCGCTGTTTTATGTGTTTAGCGTACTCGTTTTCTTTGCGGTCCTGGTATTCTCAATAATCGGCATTATAAACGCCGTGCGCGGAAGCGATGTGGGAGTTCCGCTTCTCTCAAAGCTTGCAAACCGTGCTTTCGGTGTGGCGGAGAAAAAGATGTTCTACCAGCCGCCGGAGGAAAAATAACTTTTTAAATAAAAAGGAAGGTCAGTTCCCAACGAGCTGACCTTCCTTTTTATTCCATTATTCTTCTGCCTTCGAGTGCACGCATGAGCGTTATCTCGTCCGCGTACTCCAAATGCCCGCCTACGGGGATTCCGTATGCGAGGCGCGTGACGCGCACGCCAAACGGCTTAAGAAGCCGCGATATGTACATTGCGGTGGCTTCACCTTCCGTATCCGGGTTTGTCGCCATGATTATTTCCTCAATATCCTCCGCAGCAACACGCTCCAAAAGCTCCTTAACGCGAATGTCATCAGGTCCGACGCTGTTCATCGGCGAAATGCATCCGTGCAGAACATGGTAAAGCCCGCGATACTCACGCGTTTTCTCAATCGCGATGACATCCTTCGGGTCTGCGACTACGCAGATGGACGTTTTATCACGTCCCTCATCTGCACAGATTTGGCATTGCTCGGAGTCCGTCAAATTCTGGCACGTTTTGCAGAACTTAACAGACTTCTTTGCGTCAATAACCGCATTTGCAAACGCCTCTGCCTCTTCCGTCGGAAGCGACAGCACGAAAAATGCCAGACGCTGGGCGGTCTTGCGGCCAATACCCGGCAAATGCTGAAACTGCTCAATCAGATTTTCCACAGGTGCGGTAAAAAAGCGCATCTTAAAAACCTCTTTTAATTAAAACATTCCGGGTAAATTCAACCCGCCCGTGATGCGTTTCATCTCTGCGGCAGACGCTTCCTCTGACTGACGCATAGCCTCGTTTACCGCGGCGAGGATTAAATCCTCGAGCATCTCCGTATCGTCAGCAGAAACAACATCCGGCTCAATATGGATTCCAACCAGACGGTTCTTTCCGTTTACGGTAGCCTCAACTGCACCGCCGCCCGCACTGGCTTTATACTCTTTTTCTTCGAGCTCCTCCTGCATCTTGACCATATCCTGCTGCATCTTCTGTGCCTGCTTAATCATATTCATATTGATTCCGCCGCCCATTCCTCCGGGAAATCCTCTTTTCATTGTAATGTCCTCCAAAATCTATTTATATAATAGTTATATTCGGAAACCCTTTTAAGCTGTCACACAGCTCGTCGAGCTTCGAGTTATCTTCTTTTTCTTCCTGCGGTTTTTGCGTTTTTATCATCACGTTATAGCCTAAAACCTGCTTTGCGCACTCGCGCAACGGCTCCATATACTGCCGCTCCTTGAGCATATCGGTTACCAGCGGATTTTCAACGCCTAAATAAAGCGTATTGTCCCTAAGCTGCGCCTGAACACTGCGCAAAAGCGGGATTATGCCGGGTGCCATAACGCTTTTTGCCGCGTCAAGAATTTTACCCCAAACCTCACCCGAGTCACTTGCGGGCGCAGGCGGAGCGGAAGGCTCTGCCTTTTCTTCCTTAATAGGTTCGGCTTTGGGTTGGGCAGGTATTTTAACCGGTTGCGGTGCGCTTATTTCTTGCTTGGGTGCCGCAGCTTTGGCAGGCTCTGACATCTGAGCTGCCGGCATTGCTGCAGGCGGATTTTTCTCCAACCTCGCAACGCGCTCGTTTAGCGCATATAAATCCTTCTCTATCGAGCTTTCGCAGAGCTTAATCATGCACAGCTCGGCATCTATACGGCGATTTGCGCTATGGCTTATCGTCGCCATCGTGCGTGATATTGTATCCACGCAGAAAATAAGCTGCTTGGCTTCAAATTTTGAAGTAAGCTCCGAAAACGCCTTCTCGTCATATGATGCGGCAATGCGGGATACGCGCGCATCCGGCGCGGTTTTAAGCACCAAAATATCGCGCATGCATGCGCTCAGCTCATTTAACACGGATATAAGGTCACGACCGTTGTTATACGCTTGCGTAAGCTGTTCAAGCGCGGCTGAGACATTTCGCGCGGCAATTGCCTCAAGCATGGCAACCAGAACAGATGAGCCCGCAAGCCCGACCGCATCCTCAACCGTCTCGACCGAAACATCACCTTGGGAAAATGACGCGCACTGGTCAAAAATCGAAAGTGCGTCACGCATGCCACCGTCTGCAATACGCGCTATAAAATCCGCGGCATCCGTGCTTATTTTAATATTCTCATTCTGTGCGACAAACTGAAGTCTCTCGCTTATCTCGGTCGCGGTAATTCGCTTAAACGTAAATCTCTGACAGCGGGAGAGGATAGTCGCCGGCACCTTATGAAGCTCGGTGGTAGCGAGTATAAATATTACGTGCTCCGGCGGCTCTTCAAGTATTTTAAGCAGCGCGTTAAACGCACTGGAGGAGAACATATGGACCTCGTCTATAATATATACTCTCTTACGCGCGGCGGCAGGGGAGTATATCGCCTCATCCCTGAGCTCGCGCACGCCGTCAACGCCGTTATTTGACGCTGCATCTATTTCAACTACATCCAAAATGCTTCCGTCATTTATTCCGCGGCAGGTCTCACACTCGTTGCACGGGTCGCCGTTTAACGGATTCTGACAGTTTACCGCCTTAGCCAGAATTTTGGCGCATGTGGTTTTACCCGTACCGCGCGAGCCTGCAAACAAGTATGCATGCGAAAGGCGGGAAGACTCAATTTGCGCTTTTAAAGTATCCGTAACCGCAGACTGCCCGACCACATCCGAAAAAGCCTGCGGTCTCCATTTGCGATAAAGAGCCTGATACATAGTAACTCACCAAACCCAATAAAAAATAATTTAACCTATCGCAAGACCGCACACCGGCTTTTGAATAGAGGGTATACACGGAATTTATGCAGTTAACTCAAGACCGGCATCCCCGCGGCACACGCAACTTACCGCTTAATGCTGCTCGGTTCCCCGCCTGACATGGTTCACGGAGCTGCGTTGCGCAGGACCTGTCTCTCATCGCCACTTACATAACCCGGCTGCACACCGACTACCCGAGAGCCGGAATTCATCCCTGCTGGAGCGGATTGCAGGTGCAGGGCACCGCTAACTCCCCGACTAGTGCGGCCTTGCCATAGGTTAAACTTATCCTTATTATAATATAGGATTTTAATTTTATCAACATCATATCCAAGAAAAATTAATTTTATGACTTGCAAGAAACATATTTTACTGATATAATATATAGGCTTTAGTATTTCGAGGTGTGGCGCAATTGGGGACGTTTCCCGGCGCCGCCTGTGGCGGATTAAGCCGGGAATAAGGAGTGGCAGCAACTTGGCGACTGACAAGTTTAATTTGCAAACGCAGGCAGAGCCTTAGTTGCAACAGGAAGCGCGCTGTCAATTGCGCTCTTCATATTATTAAAATTTCATATTTCGAGGTGTGGCGCAATTGGTAGCGCGCCTGCTTTGGGAGCAGGATGCTGCAGGTTCGAGTCCTGTCACTTCGACCAAGTAAAAGGCATATGCCTTTGCGTATGCCTTTTACTTTTAAATTTCAAGTGACTCGAAAGGCGGCTCTTAGCGAGGTGCCGGTGGCACGTCGCAACCGCCGTGGCTTTTCCGCAGAAAAGCGAGTCCTGTCACTTCGACCAATATGGGAGCATAGCTCAGCTGGGAGAGCATCTGCCTTACAAGCAGAGGGTCACAGGTTCGAGCCCTGTTGTTCCCACCAAAAGACAGTCAGCTTAGACTGTCTTTTTATTTTTCAATAACTACCTCAAATTTCAAAAGGGATATATGCACCCGGCATATATCCCTTTTATCATGTCTTCTTTATTATTTCGCTACGGCATTTGGGGCAGCTTATTTTTATTTTGCCCTTTCCTTTGGGCACGCGCAAAACGGTTTTGCAATTTTTGCACTTGAAAAACCTGTGCGTTTTCCGCTCCGACCAGCGTTTTTTCTTAGACGAAAACCAGCCGGTTATCTTCCTCTTTACGGCAAAATATTTTTCAAGCTCGCATCTGCGCTTATCAAA
>JAZRUF010000058.1:0-23802 GCA_045652405.1 Eubacteriales bacterium
GGTATCTGTGGTGAGCACGGAGGTGATCCGGTATCCGTTGAGTTCTGCCATCAGATAGGCCTTGATTATGTATCCTGCTCACCCTATCGCGTGCCGATTGCACGTCTTGCGGCTGCGCAGGCTCGCATAAAAGAGCTTTAATACATTAAATAGTTTATAATTTTAATCCCCCTGCAATTTGTATTTGCAGGGGGATTAATCATTAACTATAAAAAGCCATTGACGACTGTTAAGTGTCGTCAATGGCTTTAAAATTATATAATTTAGAGCTCTTCTATAGAAATAACACCGTCTATTAAATTTAGTTTTTCAATAAGTTCCTCAGAAGTTATTTGATTACTTAATCTCAAAGAAAAAATTGCGCATGCATTCGGATTATCCGATTCAGGTGAGCGAGTTATTTCCATATTCAAGACTTTAACTGATGAATTCTTGTATATCCTAAGCATATTTTCTAAGCACGATTTATTAGTGTATTCAGTGAAGAGGTTAATTTCGCGGGATTTATTAATAAGTGTATCCTCTAACTTTGAGAAGATAGTCTCCGCAACGAATATAAGGAGAGAGGCTAATATGCCAGCTTCATAAAATCCCATACCTAACGCAAGACCAACGATTGCCGATGTCCACAATCCCGCAGCAGTGGTAAGTCCTTTTACGCGTTTTCGACGTGTGACAATTATCGTGCCAGCGCCGATAAAACCTATTCCTGCGATAACCTGGGCCCCAAGGCGTGCCATATCCGTGTAGTAATTCATGTAAAGGTAAAGATACTGGCTTGTAAGAGTTGTGATAGCGGCTCCCATGCATATTAAAATATGTGTGCGAAATCCAGCCGGACGTCTTTTGAATTCGCGCTCTATCCCTATAATTCCTCCGCAAATTATCGCAAGAAAGATGCGAAGTGCTATAGAAATTAAATTAAGCTCGCGTAAGCTGTCAAAAATCGGTAACATAACATCGCACTCCTTTCTCTAAATTTCGTCAATTAAATGAATAGTTTCAAGTTCGGATAGGGCAGCTAAGATTTTTGTATGAGTTTGTTTAGGGCTAAGTCTAATATAGAAAGTTGCACTTGGGAATCGGGTTCCGTCTTTACGTCCGCGGTCTATATCTACCTCATAAATATGTACATCCTGATTTTTTAATGTAGTTATTATATCACCTAAATTATCAGTTGAACTGAATTCAGTATAAATATTAATATTTCTCGCTCTGTCAATAATAATTGATTCAATGTGGGGTAGAAAGCGTATTACGAGTAAAATTCCTATATATGCAAAAAATACACATTCATAAAAACCTGCACCAATAGCCAAACCTACACATGCTGATGCCCATAATCCGGCGGCGGTAGTCAGCCCCTTTACTTCTTGTCTTCCTGTAACGAGAATTGTACCGGCACCGAGGAAGCCGATACCGTTTATCACCTGTGCACCAAAGCGAGCAATATCTGTTGAACCGCTAATTTTTGAAACCGTGCTTGCCCAAAATGAGTCCATCATATGCAATTCATATTGCCCTAAAAGCATAGCAAGAGCAGAACCTAAGCAGACAAGCATATATGTACGCAAACCGGCAGCTCTACCTTTTCTTCCGCGCTCCAAGCCTATAGCACCGCCAAAAAGCATTGCGAGAATAAGACGCAGGCAAACAGATACAATATTAAATTCTCTCAAAAAATTTATAGCCGTATACATTTTCCTTCACCTCTGTAAAATAACTATATGCATTTTTTTGAAGAATAAGATTATTTGTCCTGTGATTGATTTAAAGAGTTTTTCTTCATTGTTAGCGATATGCGTTTCTTTGGTGCATCTACTTCAAGTACCCAGACTGTTATAATATCGCCGACCTTTACAGCCTCGGAAGGATGTTTTATAAAGCGGTCACAAATTTGAGATATATGCACCAAACCGTCCTGATGAACGCCAATATCGACGAAAACACCGAAGTCTATAACATTTCTTACAGTGCCTTTAAGCTCCATTCCCGGTTTTAAATCATTTAAATCCATAATATCAGAACGCAGAAGCGGGGGAGGCAACTCGTCGCGCGGGTCACGACCGGGTTTTGAAAGCTCTTTTACAATGTCTTGAAGTGTAGGAACGCCTATACCGCAGATTTCCGCAAGCTCCGACTGCCCGAAAGAAAGGGTTTTCTCTTTTAAATCAGATATATGTCCAACATCAGAAAGTGTATATCCGGTCTTTTCCAGAATCATTTTTGCTGCATGGTATGATTCCGGATGGACCCCGGTATTATCCAGTATGTTTTTACTTTCCGGAATTCTCATAAATCCTGCGCATTGCTCAAAAGCCTTAGGACCAAGCTTCGGTACTTTTTTCAAAGTGGAACGGGAGGTAAATTCGCCGTTTTCTTCTCTGTAGGCGACAATGTTTTTTGCAGTAGCTGAGGTAATACCGCTGACAGCCGCTAAAAGCGGTGTAGAAGCCGTGTTCAAATCAACACCGACACTGTTTACGCAATCCTCAACGACTCCACCTAAAGCCTCATCTAAGCGGGCGGGGGGCATGTCATGCTGATACTGACCAACACCAATAGATTTCGGGTCGATTTTTACAAGCTCCGCAAGCGGGTCCTGTAAACGGCGGGCAATTGATACCGCGCTTCTTATTGAAACATCGAAATCAGGGAATTCCGCAGCTGCGAGCTTGGATGCGGAATATACCGATGCTCCTGCTTCGTTAACAACCATATATGAGAGCCTGCGGTTAACTTCCTTTAATAAGTCAGCCACGAAAATTTCAGTTTCTTTTGAAGCTGTTCCGTTTCCTATTGAAAATACCTGAACGTTATATTTTTCTATAAGCTTTGTAAGTAAAACTTTTGCCTCAGCGATTTTATTCTGGGGCGGAGTAGGATAGATAACCGTTGTATCCAAGACTTTACCGGTGCTGTCAACCACTGCAACTTTACAGCCTGTACGGTAAGCCGGATCAATACCCATAGCAATTTTTCCTTTTACCGGCGGCTGCATAAGTAAATGGCGCAAATTCAGTGAGAACATCTTTATCGCCTGTTCTGATGCGTCGTCAGTAAGTGCGTTGCGTATCTCACGTTCTAATGAGGGGAATACAAGTCGCTGCCAAGCGTCTTCGCATATTGAACGTATAAGCTCTGAGCAACGGCAATCGAGTTTTGCAATGGATGTATAGATGATTCCCACGCAACGGCGGTCTTCGATTTCTATGGATACTTTAAGAAAATCCTCACGTTCACCGCGGTTTATTGCAAGAATTCTGTGGCTTTGTATTTTTCTTATCGGCTCTGAAAAATCGTAGTACATTCTATACACAGAGTCCTCATCGCTTGCGGCTTTTACCGTCATCACCGCTTCGCGATTTAAAAATTCGCGTAGAGACTTTCTTATTGCCGCATCATCTGAAATATCTTCGGCTATAATATCACAAGCTCCCGCGAGTGCAGTAGCAGCATTAGCTACGCCCTTTTCTTCGTCTATATAGTTTTCTGCTATGTTTTCAAGCTCCTCGCGTGTCTTATCCTGCAAGAGGATTTCTTTTGCAAGAGGCTCAAGGCCACGCTCGCGTGCAACGGTTGCGCGTGTACGCCGTTTTGGGCGATAAGGGCGGTATAAATCTTCAAGCTCCGCAAGAGTGGATGTGTTATCAATTGCAGTCTCAAGCTCATCTGTCATTTTTTCCTGTTGGCAAATTGAATTTTTTATCTCTTCGCGGCGCTTTTCCATGTTGCGCAAATAGTTAAGGCGGTCAGAAAGCTCACGCAATACCTGGTCATCTACAGAACCGGTAAGCTCTTTGCGGTAGCGTGCAATGAAGGGGATTGTGTTTCCTTCATCAAGCAAATTCACTATGTTCTCTACATGCTTGGGTAATAGTTTGAATTCCTGTGTTAAAACATTTAAAATTTCCGACATAAAATCACCGTATCCTTTGTAAATATAAATGGGCTGACGCGATAAAAAACGACAGCCCGTATTCATAAATATAAAAATTGCCTATACCTTTTTGTTAATATAATGTAATATTATATATTGAATTGCGTTTTTTGTCAATTAAAACAAAGGTAAATGATGTGAAATTAAGTTTAAAACAAACACTAAAGGCATATACTTGTAAATATGGAAGGCGCAGAAAGAAAAAGGCTGTACAAGAAGCCGAATTTATGGTAAAATACTGGTAATCAAATTTTGGTTTTGTACAGTGGCGTAACTTATTGATATTGTATTTTAAAATTGGAATTTATATATAAAAATCTTATTATTGGCAAGAGCCGGGGTACGATAAAAGAGACCGTACCTTAATTTTGTGTTGCGCTCAGGAGATTTTTGTGTGCGTGATTTTCACGGCAAATGTTACATACCTTGTCAATTATAAGAAAAAACTGTATTGGAGAAGTGATATTTACATGGCACAAAAATTAAAAATGATTGCTTTGGGCGGTCTGAATGAAATCGGCAAAAACCTGTATGTCTATGAATATGCAGGGGAGATAATCGTCGTTGATTGCGGAGTTGCATTTCCTGACGATGAGATGCTCGGCATTGATTTGGTTATACCTGATGTATCTTATCTGGAAAAAAATCGTGACCGAATCCGCGGCATAATTATAACGCACGGTCACGAGGACCATATCGGTGCCCTACCGTATGTTCTAAAGCAAATTAACGCGCCGATTTACTGCACCAAGCTTACAGCAGGAATTGTCGCCAACAAACTCGAAGAGCATAACCTGCTCTCTAAAATAAAGATAAAAATTGTAATGACAGGGGATATGGTAAAACTCGGCAACTTCAAGGTTGAATTTATAAATGTAAACCATTCAATCGCTGATGCGGTGGCACTTGCCATAACGACACCTCTTGGAACAATTATTCATACAGGTGATTTTAAGCTTGACCTTACACCTATTCAAGGAAAGATGATGGACATCGCCCGCCTGGGACAGCTTGGTAATCAGGGCGTTTTAGCACTGTTTAGTGAGTCAACTAACGTCGAACGTCCGGGGTATACTCTTAGCGAGAGAAAAGTCGGAGAAAGCTTTGATGCACTTTTTAAAGATTGCAAATCAAGAATTATTGTAACTACGTTTGCATCCAATATTCACCGCGTCCAGCAGATTATCAATTCCGCAGCAAGATATGGACGAAAAGTAGCCCTTTCCGGAAGAAGCATGGAAAACATCATGGGTGTTGCTCAAAACCTCGGTTATCTCGATATTCCTGCGGATGTTATGATAGATTTAAACGCTATAAACCGGTATCCGAAAAATAAAGTGTGTATCGTAACCACCGGAAGCCAAGGTGAGACAATGAGCGCGCTCTACAGAATTGCTTTTAACGGACATAAGAAGATAGAAATAATTCCTGGAGACCGCGTTATAATTTCCGCAAGTCCTATCCCGGGTAATGAAAAGGGAATAAGCACGGTTATAAACGAACTCTTTAAAAAGGGTGCAGAAGTTATTTACGAAAAACTTGCGGATGTGCACGTATCTGGGCATGCGTGTCAGGAGGAACTTAAGCTCATGCTTGCGCTTACAAAACCTAAGTATTTTGTTCCGATTCACGGTGAGTATCGTCATCTGCGCGCTCATGCCGAAATTGCAAAGCAGATGGGCGTAGCACCCAAAAACGTTGTTATTTCCGATGTGGGAAAAACAGTCGAAATAACCGATAAAACCATAAAACTTGGTGCTGCGGTACCGTCTGGTAAAATATTGGTTGACGGTTTAGGCGTAGGCGATGTGGGAAGTGTAGTGTTGCGTGACCGCAAGCATTTAGCGCAGGATGGACTTATAACCGTCGTCGTTACTTTAAATAATGAAACCGGTCAAATAATTGCAGGTCCGGATATCGTTTCTCGCGGTTTTATTTATGTGCGTGAAGCAGAGGACCTTATGGATGATTTAAAGCAGGTTGCAAGCGAGGTTGTAAATTCCTGCATGGAAGGAAGAGGAACAGATTGGGCGACTATGAAATCGCTTCTTAAGAATAAGTTGTCCGACTATCTTTTCCAGAAGACAAAGCGTAAACCTATGATACTTCCGATTATAATGGAAATTTAGCGTCTTATTTTCAAAGCCGACACTGAAAAAACTCATTGTCGGCTTTGAAAAAGTATATAAAAACTAAAAAAAGCAGTGGACATTTTGTCAGAAAACCTTTATTATTATATATAAGAAGATTTTCAATCCTTTATGGGTTGCGGAATTTATACAGAAAGGATTTGGTGATAATATGCAGCAGCCGAAGTACAAGCGCGTTTTACTCAAAATAAGCGGAGAAGCTTTGGCGGGAGATAAAAAGCGCGGTTTGGATTTTGAAGTTATAGAAGCAGTGTGTGAGTCTATACGCGAATGCGTGGAGCTTGGTGTAGAAATAGGCATAGTAATCGGCGGCGGTAACTTCTGGCGCGGAGTTAAAGACGGCGCGGGACATATGGACAGAACCCGTGCTGACCATATGGGCATGCTTGCAACGACCATAAACTCACTTGCAGTAGCTGATATGCTTGAGCAAAAGGGCATCAACGTTCGTGTTCAAACTGCAATTGAGATGCGCGCTCTGGCAGAACCTTATGTCAGAAATCGTGCAGTGCGCCATTTGGAAAAAGGTCGCGTGGTAATCTTTGCTTGCGGAACAGGAAATCCCTTCTTTTCAACGGATACCGCGGCTGTTCTGCGCGCGGCTGAGATTGATGCAGATGTTATAATGAAGGCTACAAACGTAGACGGCGTTTACGATTCCGACCCGGCAAAGAACCCGGATGCGGTTAAATTTGATGAGCTTACATATGATGAAGTCTTAGCGCGTCACTTAGCTGTTATGGATACAACAGCAACCTCGTTATCTATGGATAATAATATTCCAATAATAGTATTTGCGCTTAAAGAGCGTGAAAATATTAAGAAAGTAATCATGGGCGAAAAAATTGGTACAATAGTCAGGGAGGAATGTTAAAAAATGAAAGAGCAGTATAAAGATATTGATGTAAAGATGCAGAAAACCATTGATGTGCTGTCAGATGATTTGGCGGCGCTTCGTGCAGGTCGTGCAAACCCTGCGGTTCTCGATAAGATTAATGTTGAATATTACGGAACGATGACCCCGGTAAATCAGATGGCAGGCATTTCGGTTCCTGAACCCCGCACGCTCGTTATTCAACCGTGGGATGCATCAGCTCTCAAAATGATTGAAAAGGCTATTTTGGCATCTGATATCGGCATCAATCCTACTAATGACGGTAAAGTTCTTCGTTTGGTTTTCCCGCAGCTTACCGAAGAGCGCCGTAAAGAGCTTGTTAAGCAGGTTCATAAGACAGGTGAGGATTCTAAGGTTGCAATCCGAAATATCCGCCGCGATGCGATGGATAAGTTTAAGGATATGAAGAAGAAATCCGAGATAACCGAAGATGACTTAAAGGGTATCGAAAAAGATATTCAGGACTTAACCGATAAGCGCGTTAAAGAAGTTGATGCAATGGTTGCAAAGAAGGAAAAAGAACTCACCGAAATTTAAAAGATAAGGTTTTTTAAATGACATAAGAGTGTGCACTGCCGCGAAAAATTGCGATGCACTCTCTTATGTTGTTTTGCATGAGAGGAATTGTGGGTGAAATGCTGTTTTTTAAAAATAATAAACGCAAAACGGATATTGACAGAGAAAATCTTCCTTCGCACATCGCAATAATAATGGACGGCAACGGCCGTTGGGCGAAGAAGAGAGGACTTCCCAGAACCGCAGGTCATGCGGCGGGTAGTGAAACCTTCAGAAGAATAGCTACCTACTGCAATGATATAGGGATTAAGTATCTTTCTGTGTACGCGTTTTCAACAGAAAACTGGAAGCGTCCCAAAGAGGAAGTTGACGCTATTATGGGGCTTCTTGAAAAATACCTGATAGAGGCGTATGACTCGGTTATTAAGGATAATATACGTCTCACATTCTGGGGCGAAAAAAGTGCACTCTCCGAAAAACTTCAATCAATGATTGATGAAGTTGAAGAGCGCTCGCGTGAAATGACCGGGCTGCATGTCAATGTTTGCCTCAACTATGGGGGCAGAGATGAAATAACCCGAGCGGTAAAAAAACTTGCAAATAAAGTTGCGTCTGGAGAAGTAATCGCCGAAGATATTGATGAAAATATGATTTCCGAATATTTATATTCATCCAAAGTACCTGATCCTGAGCTTATTATACGTCCGAGCGGCGAGATTCGCGTTTCAAACTTTCTGCTTTGGCAGTCTGCGTATTCAGAGTATTATTTCACCGATGTACTTTGGCCTGATTTTACCCCTAAAGAGCTTGACCGTGCAATACTAACATACCAGGGCAGAAACAGGCGGTTTGGAGGGGTGTAATTATGGCGGTTAGAATTATTTCGGCTTTTGTTGCGCTTCCACTGTTTTTTGTGGTTGTATACTTGCTTCCACCTGTATGTTTTCCGTTCTTCGTCGCGCTGTTATCACTGATTGCAGTATATGAGCTTATTTGGCGCTCTAAAATAGTAAAAAACGGTTTCTGCGCGGCGGTTGCATATGTTTATGCGTTTTTTATTCCGCTTGGGATAGGTTTTTATTTTGATGCCGTGAGCAACTATATTTATCCTGCAATTTTTTTGCTTATAATCGCACTGTTTGCGTATTGGCTTTTTAATCAAAAAAAGATTTCCTTTGAAAAGCTTGCTATGACTTTTTTTGCAGCTACGGTAATTCCTCTGTTTTTATCCTCTCTTATTAGAATATTGCAAATGGGAAGAGGAGAAGCGTTAATTTTAATTCCGTTTATCGCGGCTTGGATTACTGATACAGGTGCATATTTTACAGGTGTTTTCCTTGGAAAGCATAAGCTTGCACCTGAGATTAGCCCTAAAAAAACCGTCGAAGGCTCAGTCGGTGGCATGCTTGCATGTATTGCAGCATTCATTGTTTATGCGATTATAATTAAAGCACAGCCATACGCTGTAATCTTATTTGCAGTATCAGGACTTATTCTTTCTGTTATAGCGCAGATAGGTGATTTGTCCATGTCACTTATAAAAAGGGAGTACCAAATTAAGGACTACGGAGTGGTGTTCCCGGGGCATGGCGGTATTCTTGACAGGTTTGACAGTGTATTATTCACAGCCCCTGCATCATTAATCTTACTTAGTTTGTTTAATCACTTGTTGTAATTTAGGATGGTAAACATGAAAACTATCAGTGTATTAGGCTCTACGGGCTCTATAGGAACGCAAACGCTTGAGGTGTGTAAAGCGCTCGGTGTAAAACCAATTGCGCTCGCTGCGCACAGTAACATAAAGCTTCTTGAGGCTCAGGTGCGTGAGTGGAAACCGAAAATAGCTGCGGTTTACAATGAAGATGCTGCAAAGCAACTCAAAGTAAATTTGGCAGATACAAATGTGCGTGTTTTATCTGGTATGGAAGGTCTCATTGAAGCTGCATGTGCAGATGAGGCTCAGATAACCCTTACATCAGTCGTCGGAATGGTGGGACTTTTACCTACACTCGCGGCGATTGAAAGTGGTAAAGATATTGCACTGGCAAATAAAGAAACGCTTGTTTGCGCAGGAGAGCTTGTAATGAAACGCGCGGAAGAAAAAGGAGTTAAAATACTTCCGGTTGACTCGGAGCATTCGGCGATATTTCAGTGCCTTGAGAGCGCGCATGATAAAAAACAGGTTCACGAACTTATCTTAACTGCATCCGGCGGTCCTTTTTTCGGTTGGACTTCCGATATGCTCAAGAGCGCAACGCGTGAACAAGCGCTCAAGCACCCTAATTGGTCTATGGGTAATAAGATTACTATTGATTCGGCAACGTTAATGAATAAAGGTCTTGAGTTTATTGAAGCCATGCGGCTTTTTAATATGCCGCCTGAGCGCATATCAGTTGTCGTTCACAGAGAAAGTATAATCCATTCCATGATAAGATATGTTGACGGCTCTGTAATTTCTCAGATGGGGCTACCGGATATGAAGCTTCCGATTGCATATGCGTTAACATACCCTAACCGTACGGATTTTGGCGGCGAGCTTTTGGACTTCTCAAATTGTCCACCACTTACTTTTGCAAAGCCGGATTGCGAAGCTTTCAGATGCCTTGCGCTTGCGATTGACTCAGCAAAGCGCGGCGGTCTTTCAACCGCGGTGTTAAATGCGGCAAATGAAGCAGCTGTTGATTTATTCTTAAGGGACAAAATTAAGTTCTGTCAAATTCCGGATGTGGTTGAAGCGGCGCTTGATAGTGTTGACGCTTCCGGTGGAGTTACGGTTGAAAATGTCTTAAGCGTTGATGCCCAAGCGCGTGAGTTTGTAAATCGCATGGCATGAATTTTTCTGGTAGAAGAAAAGGATAGGTGATTTGCCATTAATATTTTATATATTCTACTTGTAATTTTAGTTTTCGGAATGTTAATTATGTTCCATGAACTGGGTCATTTTATTACGGCAAAGCTCTCGGGTGTTCGCGTCAATGAATTTGCAATAGGAATGGGTCCTGCTATATTTAAAAAGCAAAATGGCGAGACTCTCTACGCACTCAGAATTATTCCTTTTGGTGGCTATTGCGCAATGGAAGGCGAGGACGGTGAGTCTGACGACCCGGGCTCGTTCCAGTCAAAACCGCTGTGGCGCAGATTTCTTATCGTAGCTGCAGGCTCTGTAATGAATCTTATAGTCGGCCTTGTTGTTCTTGCAATACTCTTTGCGCCTACAAAAGGATGGTATACGCCAACTATCGCCACACTGCCTGAGCAGAATGCCGCAGTTGAAGAGAGTGGTCTTCTGCCAGGTGATACCGTCTGGCGTGTCGACGGATACCGCGTCCACATGTGCAATGATATATTGGTTGGTCTGCAACGCGCAAGGGAAGATGTGGGGCATGAAATCGTTGTTGTGCGAAACGGAGATAAGATAACGCTTTCAAACGTTCCTGACGGTATCGAAAGCGTATTGGCTGACAATACAATCTTCGCTATTGAAAAAACAAGCTTTATAAATAAAATTAAGTTTGTTTTCCAGAATGCATATAACCTTATGCGTTTAGTAAAAGTCGGAATAGTTGACCTTATAACCGGCGGAGCTTCCATTAAAGAAATGTCAGGTCCTATAGGCATCGGGCAAATGATGGTTAACACCGCTAAAGTTTCAATGTTTTCGCTTTGGTTTTTGGTTGCATTTATTTCAATAAACTTAGGGCTTATGAATCTACTGCCACTTCCTGCGCTTGATGGCGGACGGCTTCTGTTTCTCTTAATTGAACTTATAAGACGCAAACCAATTTCGCCTAAATATGAAGCATATGTTCATGGTGCCGGATTAATTTTACTGTTGCTTTTGATGGCACTTGTCAGCATTAACGATATTCTTAGAGTTTTTGGAATATAACAATCCTTACCGGAATTAAGTAAAGAAAGGCTAAGTGAAGCTTTATGAAAAGACGCTTTTCAAAACAAATAAGAGCAGGCAATATCCTCATAGGAGGGGATGCCACGGTTTCTATTCAATCAATGTGCAATACCGATACTCGAGACGTTGCATCCACTTGCGCGCAGATTGACCGTTTAGCTGATGCCGGATGCCAGATAGTTCGTCTGGCAGTTGTTGATTTGGAAGCCGCGCAGGCAATCGGAGAAATCAAAAAGAAAACCAAACTTCCGCTTGTTGCTGACATTCATTTTGATTACCGTTTGGCGCTCGCCGCTGTTGATGCAGGTGTAGATAAAATAAGAATTAACCCCGGAAATATCGGTGATTATACGCGTGTACGCCAGGTTGTTGCTGCATGTAAAGAACGCAGCATACCTATTCGTATAGGCGTAAACGGTGGCTCACTTGAGGCTGAGCTTTTAAAGAAATACGGTGCGCCGTGTGCTCAGGCTATGGTAGAGTCCGCTTTAGGTCATATACGAATTTTAAACGATTGCGATTTTGACGATATATGCGTATCGCTCAAAACGTCAGATGTTCGTACAACTGTTGAAGCTTACCGCTTGCTTGCCGAAAAGACGGATTATCCGTTGCATTTGGGTGTTACCGAGGCAGGAACAGCTTATATGGGAACAATTAAATCCGCTGTAGGAATCGGAAGCCTGCTGTGCGATGGAATTGGTGATACTATTCGTGTATCGCTGACTGCAGCACCTGAGGAGGAAATTCAAGCAGCAAAAGCTATACTATCTGTTTGCGGAGTAAGGCATGAGGGCGTTGAAATTGTTTCGTGTCCAACTTGCGGAAGATGCAGAATAGATTTAGTGCCCATCGCGTCTGAGGTTGAAAAACGCCTTAAGAAAATACATACACCGATGAAAGTTGCAGTCATGGGTTGTGCGGTAAACGGTCCCGGTGAAGCACGTGAGGCAGATGTTGGCATGGCGGGCGGAAACCGCGAAGGGATTCTTTTCCGAAAAGGCGAGATAATAAAAAAAGTTCCCATGTCAGAAATAGTTGATGAACTTGTTAAGTTGGCTGAAGAAGAAAGCCTGGAAATAGAAAAGGGGATAAACTGTGGAGCCTAACAAGACACTGACGCTCTTTGACATTTTTTCAATCAGCGACAGAGAAGGTCAAATGCGCCCTATATTCCACGAAGGAATAGTACAGGAAGCTGTTATAGATAAGGAAAAAAAGACGCTTAAAACCTCAATAAAGCTTCCGTGTATTTGTGCGCCTGCGTTTATTGAAAAAGCGCAGGAGATGATAAAAACCAAATATGAGCTTTCGAAAGTCATAATTGAGCCGAAATACCCTGAATCATTGTTAGGCGATGAATATTTTAAAGGACTTATTGACAGAATTATTATCGATCACCCGGCGGCGCGCGGATATTTAAGCGATGCCACGGTAGCTTTTGACGGAAAAACACTCTTGTTTTCTTTACCTATGGGTGGTCAGGAGTTTTTAAAACCATGCGCCGCGGATATAAAACGCTGGATATTTGAAGAGTTTAACCTTTCTGTTGCGGTTGAGTTTGTTACAGATGCAGCCGAGGCGGAGAAAAAACGCATTGAAATGGAAAGTCTTCACGCTAAAATTGCCGAGGAAAATGCCAAAGCTGCCGCTGAAGCGGCGGCTCAGCAAGCTGCAAAGCCGTCGGCACCGCGTGAAAGAAAACCTGAACAGCGCGATTTCCGGGCTGCACGTCTTAAAAAAGTTGAAAACGATGTTGTTTTCGGCAAACCTCAAATAGGGGAAATTGTAAGGATTGAAGATATTGCAGACGATGAATTCGGGAAAGTAACCATTGAAGGCGATGTCTTTGCGGTAGACCATAAGGAAATTCCCGCGAGGGACTTCTGGCGCCTCAGTTTTGATATTACCGATTACACCGGTTCTGTACGCGTAAATAAAATAGCATCTCAGGATGAGGCAAAAGAGATAATGGATGCGGTGAAAACCGGCAAGCACGTTATCGTTCATGGCAGTATGACGTATGACAGATATGCCCAGGACACGGTCCTGAAAGCTCAGAATATGCTTCTTGGCAAGAAAAAGGAGAGAAGCGATAAATCTGAGAATAAACGCGTTGAGCTGCACATGCATACCAATATGTCCGCCATGGACGGTATGAGCTCTACAGAGGATTTGATAGAACGTGCCGCAAAATGGGGGCATAAAGCTATTGCGATTACTGACCATGGTGTGGTTCAGGCATATCCGGACGCTATGAATTCGGCCAAAAAACATGAAATTAAAATTATATACGGTGTAGAGGCCTATTTTGTAAATAATCAGGCTTCCGTACGTGCGCTGACCGGAAAATCTGATAAACGTCTTGAAGATGATATAATTTGCTTTGATATTGAAACTACCGGACTTAACAACAAAACCGAAGAAATAACCGAAATTGCAGCAACAGTATTGCGAAACGGCGAGCTTGCGGAGACTTTTCACACGTATGTAAACCCGCAAAAGCATATACCTGAGAAGATAACTCAGCTTACAGGAATATCCGATGCAACGGTTAAGGATGCACCAACTATTGACATAGCTTTGAGGGATTTTTTGGATTTTGTAGGAAACCGTGTTTTGGCTGCGCATAACGCTGAGTTTGATATAGGATTCCTAAAAGTCGCGTGTGACAGGTTAGGCATAGATTACGATTTTGTATATCTCGATTCACTTGCAATGGCGCGTGCACTTATGCCAAATCTTGATAAGCACAAGCTTAATATCGTTGCCGCGGCACTTAAGCTTCCGAGCTTCCAACATCACAGAGCGGCTGATGATGCAGCTACTGTTGCATACATGCTTGCACGCTTTTTTGAGATGTTAAAGGAAAAATGTAATACAACTTCTTTATCGGAGGTTAATCTGGATTTAACCGGGCTGACACCCGAGGGGACAATGCCGGCAAAAACACGCCCATATCATATGATTATCCTGGTAAAGAATTATACAGGTCTTAAAAACTTATACAAGCTTGTTTCACTCGCGCATCTGAAATATTTCAAAAAGAGACCAATCATTCCGCGCAGTGTTTTGGACGAGTACAGAGAAGGCTTGATAATCGGTTCTGCGTGTGAAGCGGGTGAGCTTTACAATGCAGTTGTTGCCGGTCGACCAGAGGAAGAGCTTCTGGAAATCGCAAAATACTACGATTACTTGGAAATTCAACCCCTTGGAAACAACGCTTTTATGATTCCAAAGGGGATTGTATCCTCGATGGAGGATATTCGCGATTTTAACCGTACCATCGTACGTTTGGCGGATAAATTAAATCTTCCGGTTGTTGCAACAGGTGACGTTCATTTTCTCGACCCGCATGACGAGGTTTATCGCCGTGTCCTGATGGCAGGTCAAGGCTTTAGCGATGCGGATAATCAGGCACCTCTATATCTAAAGACGACTGATGAAATGCTTGAGGAATTTTCATATTTAGGTGAGGACGTTGCATATAAAGCTGTTGTTGAAAACACAAATATGATAGCGGATTTGTGTGATGAGATTCTTCCAATTCCAAAGGAACAGTACCCTCCGTCTATCGAAGGCTCAAAAGAGGAGCTTATTTCAATGTGCCACAACAGAGTTCATGAGCTTTATGGCGATGATCTTCCACCGGTAGTAAAAGAACGCATGGACTATGAGCTTGACAAGATAACCACACACGGCTTTGATGTTATGTATATGATAGCACAAAAGCTCGTTTACCGCTCCAACCAGGACGGATACCTCGTTGGCTCGCGTGGTTCGGTCGGTTCGTCTTTTGTAGCGTTTCTTTCGGGTATAACCGAGGTTAATGCGCTTCCGCCGCATTATAGATGTCCTAACTGCAAGAACACTGTTTTTATGGAAAATATGGGCTTCGGTGCAGGAGTGGATATGGAGGACAGGGTGTGCGAAAAATGCGGCACGCAGTATCTTAAAGACGGATTTGACATTCCGTTTGCCACCTTTCTTGGCTTTGACGGTGACAAAGCGCCGGATATAGACCTTAATTTTTCCGGCGAATATCAGTCTAAAGCGCATAAGCAAACCATAGAGATATTCGGAGAAGGACATGTTTTCCGCGCCGGAACAATAAGTGCGGTTATGGACAGAACCGCATACGGTTATGCTAAAAAGTATTTGGAAGAGCGTGGAATGACCGTATCAAAGGCCGAGGAGAACCGCTTGGCTGTCGGCTGTACCGGTATAAAACGCACGACCGGTCAGCACCCGGGCGGTGTTATGATAGTGCCGCGTGAAAAGGAGATATATGACTTTACGCCGGTTCAGCATCCGGCAGATGACCAGACAACAGATATAATCACAACGCATTTTGATTATCATTCCATACATGATAATCTTCTTAAGCTTGACCTTCTCGGACACGACGACCCGACGATGATACGTATGCTTGAGAATTTGACCGGAGTTGATGCAAAAAAGATACCGCTTGACGACCCGGAAACAATGAGTATATTTACGTCGATAAAAGCACTTGGTATAGACGAAGACCCGCTTCTCGGTGTTACCGGTTCGGTTGCGATTCCGGAGTTTGGCACTAAATTCGTACGTGAAATGCTTATTGACACTCAACCGAAAACTTTTGATGAATTGGTTCGAATTTCAGGTCTTTCTCACGGAACCGACGTATGGCTTGACAATGCGCAGACTTTAGTGCAAAATAAAATTGCAACTCTTAAGCAGGTAATTTGCGCGCGTGACGATATAATGCTTTATCTTATATCAAAAGGCGTGCAGCCAAAGCTTTCGTTTACCATCATGGAGAGCGTGCGAAAGGGTAAGGGATTAAAGCCTGAGTGGGAAGATGAGATGCGAGCTCACGATGTCCCCGAATGGTATATAGATTCCTGTAAAAAGATTAAATACATGTTCCCGAAGGCTCACGCGGTTGCATATGTAATGATGGCATTCCGCATAGCGTGGTTTAAAGTTCATCAGCCAAAGGCGTTTTATTCCGCATATTTTTCAATACGAGCAAAAGGTTTTGATGCATCGGTTATGACACGCGGGGATAATGTTGTCGTAAGTAAAATTGAGGAGCTTTCGCACCGCGAAAAAATATCTGCCGCGGAAAAGGACATGCTTGTAACGCTTGAAGTCTGCCATGAGTTTTACCGAAGAGGTTTTAAGTTTGAGGATATTGACCTTTATAAATCTGATGCGGTTGACTTTATAATTACCGACGACGGACTTCTTCCGCCGTTTACATCCATCCCGGGATTAGGTGAAGTTGCAGCGCGGAGCATAATGGAGCAGAGGAAAATACGCAAGTTCTTATCGGTCGAAGAGATTCAAAGCCGATGTGCTAAAGTGTCAAAGGCAGTAGTTGAGCTTCTGGATGAAAACGGTGCACTCGGAAACATACCAAAGAGCAGTCAGATGTCCTTGTTTTAATACATATTCTGCGCAATAAATGACAATACTTAGTAGGAGGGTGACGATATGAGATTTATACCTATTAACTTGGACAATGTAAAAAATGCCGCAATGCTTTATCTGGACATTTTCACTAAGGATCCGTGGAATCTTGAATGGACGTATTCGACTGCATACGCGAGGCTTTCTGCTGAGGTTAAGAAAGTAGGGTTTACAGGTTATATCGTACTTAACGAAAATGGATTACCGGGTGGTTTTTTGATGGGGCATACAGATGCAAGAGTAGACGGCACCTACGATTTTCATTTGACGGATGTTTGCTTCCAAGCTACTATGCACGGTAATGAGCTTGCATTTAAAGCGCTGGAGCACCTTACTGAGGAACTCAAGAAGCACAACATTTGCCGCATGGAAATTTCCATGGAATATTCGCGCTTGGCTGAGGCTTTTTACGGTATGTTAGGGTTTAAAAACAAGAAAGACGTTCTGATAATGGAGAAGAGCATATAAATTTAGGGCGAAATGTACAGAAACAAACGTTTTATTTTGTTAAGATTGGTGCAATTACTTGTTTTTTCCAAAGGTACTTGATTTTATTAAATAAAATTGATAAAATATTGACGAAAAGTTTTAAAGGAGATGTTTTATAAATGCCACTCGTAACTTCAACTGAAATGTTCAAAAAGGCCTATGAAGGCGGCTATGCTATTGGCGCATTCAACGTCAATAACATGGAAATTGTGCAGGGAATCACCGAAGCAGCTAAAGAGGTTAACTCTCCGCTGATTCTTCAGGTTTCCGCTGGCGCAAGAAAGTATGCAAAGCATGTATACCTCATGAAGCTCATCGAAGCTGCAATCGAAGATACCGATCTTCCGATTTGTGTTCACCTCGACCATGGCGACAGCTTTGGAATTTGCAAATCCTGCATAGACGGCGGTTTCACTTCCGTTATGATTGACGGTTCTAAGTATTCATTTGAAGAGAATATTGCTCTTACAAAGCAGGTTGTTGACTACGCACACGCTCATGGCGTTGTTGTAGAAGGTGAGCTCGGTAAGCTTGCAGGCATCGAGGATGATGTCAACGTTGCAGCTGAGGATGCTCAGTTTACAAACCCGGCTGAGGTTCAGGAATTCGTTGAGCGCACCGGCGTTGACTCACTGGCAATCGCTATTGGAACCAGCCACGGCGCATTTAAGTTCAAGGGTGAGCCGAGACTCCGCTTTGACATCCTTGATGAGGTTTCTAAGCGCCTGCCGAACTTCCCGATAGTTCTCCACGGTGCATCTTCTGTTATTCCGAAGTACGTTGAAATGATCAACGCAAACGGCGGAAATATGCCGGGTGCACAGGGCGTTCCGGAGGATATGCTCCGTCAGGCAGCTCGTTCTGCAGTATGTAAGATTAATATTGACTCTGACCTGCGTCTTGCTATGACCGGTACTGTTCGTGAGTACTTCAACCAGCATCCGGATCATTTTGACCCGCGTCAGTATCTCTCTCCGGCTCGTGCAAACATTAAAGAGCTTGTTAAGCACAAGATCATCAATGTTCTGGGCAGTAACGACAAAATCTAACATAGAGAATTTGTTAATCACCGCAGCAATCTGCTGCGGTGATTTTTTTGTGACGTATTTTAAATTCGTTATTTCGCTGAATTTGCATTTAATTCTTTTTAGCGGTGGCTCTTTTGCATTTTGCGTTTTTTAACAAAATATGGTGGTTAAAAAATAAAAGCATACTATTAGGGGTAGGGGATTCACTGTAGGTTATTAAGTTTACATAATATTGTTTACATAATATTTTTGTCAAAGGTTACAAAAATGCTCGTACTCCATTATTTTCACTTGATTTTAAGACTGACTTGATGTATATTTTATTTATTAAGTTTTATGTAAACAAAAGGGGATGGCGCAAAAGTGCGTTGTAATACTAAAGTCGGTTTTATCGGAGCCGGTAATATGGCAGGTGCGATAATAGATGCAATCCTCGGTGCCGATATATTGTCTCCCGATAGCCTTTATTTTTTTGATACCAACGAAGATAAAAAAGTATATTACGTAACTCGCGGATTGACTGCAGTTTCTTCAAACGACGAACTGGCAGATGTCTGCGATATTATTTTCCTTGCGGTCAAACCACAGATAATTGATTTGGTTCTTGATAATATCAAAGGAAGAACTGACGGGAAGTGTATTGTATCAATCGCTGCAGGCGTTAGTGTTTCTCGTATAAAAGAAAAATTAGGTAATGACACCCGCGTGATTCGCGTTTTACCAAATACACCAATGTTGGTGCTTAAAGGCGCAACGGTTATTGCCAACCCTGAAAATATAAACAAGGAGCATCTTGAGTTGGTGGTATCAATCTTTAAAGCTGCCGGCGAAGTTGAGTTTTTGGACGAGAATCTGATAAACAACGTTATACCAGTTTCGAGTTCAAGCCCGGCATTTTTCTTCCGTATGATACGTGCCATGGCAAATGCCGGCGAGAAAAATGGTGTAGATTACGAAACATCCTTAAAACTTGCCATAGCAACAATGCATGGTGCGTCTCACATTCTTAAGGAATCCGGAAAAACACCAGATGAGCTAATTGCTCAGGTTTCTTCGCCTGGAGGAACTACCGTAGCTGCTTTAACTGCGTTTGATGAATATGATTATGAAAAAACCATTGAGACCGCTTTTGAGCGGTGTATAAATCGTGCTGAGGAATTAGGCGGAAAATAGCATCTTTTTTAACATACTTGTCCCTTGCTTTTCATATTTTATAATAGTGCAAACTATTAGATTATTTTGAAAATGCAGAGAGGGCGTACAGTATGAAAACAAAGAGAAAAAAAAATAAAACAAAAGAACAGTCGAGCGCATTTGACATAAGAACATTGCTCCTTTCCGCAATGTTTCTTTGCGGTGTTTGCGCAGGATGTATAACCGTATCGTATATAACAGGTGATAGTGCAAACGTTTTAAATGAGTACATAAAAAAAGAAATTTTAGTTTCAGCATCTGATATAACCGGAAAAGAACTTTTTTTAAAATCGGCGGTATCCCTCTGTAAATATCCTATAGTAATCTTTTTATTGGGATATACTGCCTTTGGAATTGCTTTTATTCCGGCAATACTCATTTTGCGCGGGTACTTTATTTCATTTTGCGTGACATCGGTTATACGTGCTTTGGGATATAAGGGGATTCCAACCGCTCTTTCGCTTTATGGTTTTCAAGCCTTATTATCAATACCATGTATTCTAATTATAGCCACTAAAGCTATGCGTGCTTCTCAAGCCTTTTTCTCTTTCACACGAGAAGGAAAGGAGCGGAGATTATCGCCGGTGCCAGACGGATATTTAACTTGTTTTTTGCTTTGCATTGCCTGCCTTACAGTTTGTGCAGCAGTTGAGGCGCTGTTGCTGCCCAGACTGTCCGCATGGTCGTATGCGTTGATTCTTTAATTTTAAGAAGGGTAATTATGATGCGGGATTTGCTTAGAGAATTTAATAACTATCTTGAAAATGAAAAAAAAGCCTCCGGCAATACGTTGGCTTCATATTTACGCGATGTAAAAAAGTTCTCGGAGTATCTCCGCGGAAGAAAGAAAAAAGATATTTCTTTGGTGACACGTAAGAACATCGAGGAATACGTATCAGAGCTTATTTCTGCAGGTAAATCAAACGCAACCGTCACGCGTAGTGTTTCCTCATTGCGTTGCTTTTATAATTTTCTTATGTCTATTGATGTTATAAATTCAAACCCCACCAAAGGCGTTATAACTGCCAAATCTCAGAAGAAATTACCTCAGATACTTACAGGTGCCGAAGTTAATCTTCTTTTGGAACAGCCCGACTGCGGCACGCTTAAGGGGCATAGGGATAAAGCTATGCTTGAGGTTTTATATGCAACTGGAATGAGAGTAAGCGAGCTTATTTCTCTTGATGTAAACAATGTCAATTTAGAGCTTGGCTTCATTCATTGCACAGCGGACAATCAGCATGAAAGGGTAATACCGCTCTACACAGCGGCAGTAAACGCTTTAAGCGAGTATATGAATAAAGCGCGTAAGCTTCTTGTTGTAAGCTCTGCTGAGGATGCTCTGTTTGTAAATTTAAACGGAGAGAGAATGACACGGCAAGGCTTTTGGAAGATAATTAAGCACTATCAAGAGCAAGCGCATATACATAAGGAAATAACACCGCACACTCTTCGCCATTCCTTTGCCACTCATTTGCTCCAAAACGGCGCAGATTTAAAATCAATACAGGAAATGCTGGGGCATGCAGATATTTCTTCAACCCAAGTTTATGCCCAGCTTATCAAAATGAATTTGAGAAATACATACAATAAATTTCATCCGCGTGCGTAACGTGCAAGCGGATGAAATAATATTAATAAATAACCGGAGGTTAATAAAGTGGGATTGTTTAACAGAAAACCGAGTTTTTTAAAACCCGGAAAGGGTGTAGAACGCAACGAGAGAAAGAAGAATGCGTTCTTCAGTTTCTTCGAGCTTCTTTATCGTAGGTTTACAAAATTGTTTATTTTAAATATTATATATGCAATTTGTATTCTTCCAATAATTTGCGGAATTATCGTGCTATTTACAGGCGCTTTTCAATTGTCAGACGAAGTGGTGCGTGGCAGCTTTTTAATAAGCAATGTACTGCATATAATAAGCAATATGCCGCCGGCGTTATCCTTGACGCTTTTGGTAATTGATTTAGTATTCTTCGGTCCGTTGACAGCCGGATTTACATATGTGCTTAGAAACTACGCAACTGAGCGGCACGCATGGCTTTCAGACCTATTTTCACGAGCCAAGGCAAATTTTAAACAAGGTTTAATTTTAGGTCTTATTGATACTGTAGTTTTCTTAAGTGTTGTTTTGTACTTAGCGGCAGATATATCCGGGCTGCAGGGAAGTGGAATGTACTACCTCTATTTCGCTTTAAAAACCGCCGCGTGTCTCATTGCTGTATTTTATGTGTTCATGCGTTTTTATACGTATACAATTGCAGTAACGTTTGAATTATCCATAAAGGACATATTGAAGAACTCTGCGATTTTTGCAGTTTTAGGTTTTGTCAGAAACGTGATAGCAAGTGTTGCAATATTATCAGCAGTATTTGCTTTCACATCTACATGGATAATAGACGCAGTTCTTATTCTCACTTTCTTGTTTAGCTTCTGTGGATTCATTGGAATGTTCTCAACATACCCGATAGTTCAGAAATATATGCTTTCTGAGGATAATGGCGGCATAGAAGAACAGGAAGAAGAGACAAGTGACGTTGTAGAGAATGTTTAATATCAAAGAGAATAAAAGATAAACCGCAAAGAGCCACACTCTTTGCGGTTTTTGATATTTACTTTAAAAGAGCGATTCAAATCGTTTTTGCTCTTCTTTCACTTCATCATAAAATTCCTGCGACATATATGAACAAACAATAACCGTCTTATTTTCTTCATCCCAATCCACAGCAAAATTAAGTGCCGCAGCCAAATCTCTAAGCTTGAAATAGTTGTTTCCATTGATGTTATACGCAGTCAGAGAAATAGGTTTGCCGTTTAAGTAAATAGAAGATTTACAGGGAACAGCTTTTTTATCCTTACCATCGCCCTTAGCAAGCTCGCCACCAACCGGAGTGTACATGCTGTCATCCCAGTCACCGGATTTGATAATATTTATCGCGTTTAGTTTTCCGTCCCAAATAACCTCAAATCCGTAATACGGAGAGAAGAAAGCATCCTGTGGGCTAAACTGGTATGCAATATCACGCAATTTGAAGTAATTGCTACCACCTATATTGTATGCTTCAAAAGCAACCTCAACATCGTCAACAATAATTTTTGAAGATGTATACTTTGCAATAATCTCATTTGCGGCAAAGCTTACTGAGGATATCGATGCAAATATTGCAATTGCAATAAACAAAGATAAAACTTTAATATGTTTTTTCATCTTACATACGCTCCTTAAAATTACAATTTACAACTTAGTTTTTACGGATTCATTGAATAGTTAGGTGCTTCTTTTGTAATGTAAATATCATGCGGATGGCTTTCCTTGAGGCCAGCGCCGGTTATGCGGATGAAGCGACCGTTATTCTGAAGAGTGGTTATATCCGGTGCACCGCAATATCCCATACCTGAGCGAAGACCGCCAATCAGCTGGAAGATGGTATCGGAGGTTGTTCCCTTATACGGTACGCGACCTTCAACACCCTCGGGAACCAGCTTACGGTTATTCTGCTGGAAGTATCTGTCCTTACCACCAACGTTCATTGCACCGAGTGAACCCATACCGCGGTATACTTTAAAGCGACGTCCCTGCAGTATCTCAAATTCTCCGGGAGATTCATCACATCCTGCGAGCAGGGAACCGAGCATAACAACATCTGCGCCTGCTGCAATAGCTTTTGAAATATCACCTGAGTACTTGATACCACCGTCTGCAATAACTGAAACGCCGTGCGCGTGAGCAACAGCAGCGACATCCATAATAGCAGTAATCTGCGGAACACCGATACCTGCGACAACGCGGGTAGTGCATATAGCACCAGGTCCCATACCGACCTTCAGAGCATCAGCACCGGCTGCTATTAAATCGCGTGCAGCATCAGCTGTTGCGATATTGCCTGCGATAAGTTGAACGTTAGGGAATGCGTCTTTAACCTTCTTTATTGCGTTTGCAATATTAATATGATGGCCGTGAGCACTGTCGAGAACAAGAACATCTGCACCTGCATTGATAAGAGCTCTCGCGCGATCAAGGACATCAGCTGTAGCACCGATAGCTGCGGCTACGAGCAGTCGACCTCTTTCGTCACGCGCTGAGTTCGGGTAAACAACAGATTTTTCAATATCCTTAATTGTAATAAGGCCTTTAAGTGCCATGTTCTCATCAACAAGCGGAAGTTTTTCAATCTTATGCTTACGCAGTATAGCACTGGCTTCCTCGAGAGTTGTACCAACCG
>JAZRUF010000059.1:0-5974 GCA_045652405.1 Eubacteriales bacterium
AGTGTTCTTCTTAGCAAGGTCAAGGCGAGTCTCTCCCGGCTTACGGTTTGCTCCCGCAGTAACAACGATAACATCACAATCCTTGACATCCTCATAAGTACCGGAATAGATGTTCATCTGCCCCAAGAACGGAAGACCGTGCTTAATATCTGCAGCCTCACCTGCTGCCTTATCCGCCGCAATATCAATTAATACCAGTTCGGTACATACCTGACGCAAAGCCATAGCGTAAGCCGAAGCCGCTCCCACAAATCCTGCACCGATAACTGCTACTTTTGTTTTACCTTTTAACATTGATATAACACTCCTTATTTTCTTTGACTTTCGTACATGGTTATAAGTATACCTCATTTAGAAAAAAAAGTAAATAACAAACGTTATAATTTTCACAAATATTTTTTAGTTTTACTGAGCAATATACCACATAAATCCGCACTATACTCAGCAAATCACAATTGCATACATTTCCATCGGCTCAGTTGAATTATTTGTTATCGAGTGATACTCTCCCCCGGTAGTCCATACTGCATCGCCGGGTAAAACCTCACGCTCAACTCCGTTATCGTCAACCGTTCCCTTGCCGCTTATAATGATATACAGCTCACCGTCCTCAGAATGGGAATGCTCACCTATTGAGCATCCAGGGTCGAGCGTGATTTTTGCACACATCTTCGCCTTTCCCGAAAGCTCTTCGGCGGAAAACAGATGTAAAAGCTTTACATCACCCTTCCCGCCGCGAAGCGCTGAACGAATTTCATTTTTCATTTCACTTTTCTTACTTGTCATTGTAATCTTTTCCTTTCAATTTTTAAAAGCCTACAAGCTCACGTCCACCACCGGATACTTTACAACGGTACATGCGTTTAGCATCGTCCTGATTAAAATAATATACCCAATTGCCGAAAACATGAACCGCTTCACCACGGTCGTCTGACAGTTTTTTCTGGTCACTTCCGTCTAAATTCATTCGGTACAGCTTTCCGTTATCCACCCAGTTTATATAGTAAATATACTCCCCGGTCACGTTTACATATCCGCTTCTTTGATTATTAAGCTGCTCAAAACCAAATCCGTCATTGCTTGAACGGTATATCTTTCCGTTATCCGACCAGTTTACGTAATATATCCACTCCCGATCAGCATTTACAAAAAGTGTATTTACGTCATTTATACGCGCCTCATTCGTTCCGTCTATTCTTATACGGTAAAGAGTGGTCTCATCATCCTGATTTATATAATACATCCATGCGCCGGATAAGCTGAGATTGCTGCTCATTTTGTTGTTAATCGCCTTAGCTTCACTACCGTCAAGATTTGCGATGTAAATCTTGCATCCGTCACTCCAGTTTACAAAGAACATTTGCTCACCGAGTACTATTACCTCAGTTGCCATAATACCCATGACCGTACCGCGCTCAGTTCCGTCTTTTTTGATTTTGCAGATGTTATACTGTTGATTTAAATCGACGAAATAAATATAATCACCGACTATATTGAGATAACGGATTTTTCCGTCTGTGAGCTTAACCTTGTTTTTTCCGTCAAGGTCTGCAGAATAAAGCGCATCGCCGTCCATAGGTTCGCTGTAATATATCTTCTCCCCTTCACCGACAAAACGCCCCTCATTTATAATATTGCCGGACGTATTACCCGACCCGGTATATCCCGGGAAATTCTGAGAAACCAACTTAGCCTCGTATTGACGTTTAACTTCAGGATTGGATATGTTATCAATAAACAAAAGGGCTTCCTTTACCATATTGTTTGACATATATATGGAAACCATTTTATCGTATATACGCGTATCTGTCGGAACCAGTGATGCCGCACGGTCAAGAGCTTCTTTTACCTTATCCATCTGATTGAGTGCACAATATGCATCAGCCAAATCCAGTGCCGCATCAACATTCTCGGGAGCTGAGAGAATAATCTCCGTATTTTCCGCTATCTGCTGTTGCGCCTGTTCCTGCGTCATTGCAACCGGTGCCTGAACAGGTGGAGTCTTAACATCAGGATCATTATCCCCCGAAAGCAGAAACCACACCCCGGCACTTACCGTTAATACCGCAAAAACCGCAACAATTGACCAAACAATAATTTTCTTTTTCATGGTTATTCCCTCCTATTATTTAGATCAGTATCTATATTTTATACCATTCGGGCGCGCCCGTCCAGTAACACCACTCTTTTTTACACTTAACTTACAATTAATTTAAATAAACAATGCAGCTACTATCGGAGCTAAAAAGACGGTTATTATTCCGGCTATACCTATCGAAAGGCTGCTCATCGCACCCTGAGTTTCTCCGAGTTCTATAGCCTTACTGGTTCCCAATGCATGCGAGGATGTACCTATTGCAAGACCGATTGCCACTTCACTTTTAATTCTGAAAACCCGCGCGAGAATCGGAGCAAGCATCGCCCCGGTTATTCCCGCAATCATGACAGCCAGCGCGGTAAGCGCAGAAATCCCCCCAAGAGAGGCACTTACTTCGACCGCTATAGCCGTTGTCACTGATTTGGGAAGAAGTGACGCAAAAATAACCGGATCCATCTTAAACAGATACGCAAAGCCAAGCATACTCAAAAGCGCGGTCACACATCCCGCAAGTATACCGGTTATAATAATTATTCCGTTTTCTTTCAACACCTTCATCTGCAAATAAAGTGGTATCGCAAGAATTATGGTAAGCGGCGATATAAACATGGTAATAACCTGTCCGCCTATATTATATATGTCATAATCAATATCAAAAATAAGCAGCACGCTTATCAGAATAACTTCCGCAACAAAAAACGGTGTGAAGATAACAAGCTTTACCTTTTTATACAGTGCAAGCGCAAGCTCGTAACAGACGACCGTAAGCAATATACCAAACAGAGGATGTGCGCATATCTCTTTAATCATCTTTTTTTGCTCCCTTCTCCGCCTTATTCACTCTCTTTTTCTTAAGATACAAAAGCCCTTCAACAGTGTACCCAGTCACTAAAAAAACCAGGATTGAGGATACAATAAGCGCCACCAGAACCTGAAGAACTTGATTTTGAATTTGCTTATAGTATATAATTATAGCCGCTACGCTCGGGATGAAAAAGAGCGATATATTTTCCAGAAAAAAGTTTGAAACCTCTGATATTTGCGTTACCTTAACCGCCTTTGTTCCAAGCAGTATAAGCATAATAAACATTCCAAGAACATTACCCGGTATCGGTAAATTCAAAAGACGGCTAAGTAATTCACTTACAAGCCATACACCCAGGATTATCAATAATTGTCTTAAAACTCTCACGATATACCGCCTTTCAAAAAAACAAGTGTTCAAATCATTAAAAATATGATAAACTATAATTATATATCAATGCAATATCCTTTCGGAGGTATCCTTTTATGCAACGACATGGCTTTATACAAGATGAACTCGAAAGAAAAACTCTTATACTTTACGTTCTTATGCGCGCAGGCTGCCCGGTTCCGTTTGAAAGTCTGACCGAAATGGCAATGTGCGACGATGGAATGGACTATTTTGAATATTCAAGCAATCTGGCAAACTTAGTAGAAACCGGTCACATCCTCCTTATTGAAGACGAGGTCATGACGCTCTATAAAATAAGTCCCAAAGGCATCCAAAATTTATCCATATGCGAAAAACAATTACCCGCAGCAGTACGCGGCTATGCGGACAAGGCAGTAGAGCGCGTATTGCAGGCACTCAACCGTTCACGTCTTGTGACCGCTGAACTATCTTCCAATGACGACGGAAAACTCGCTGTTCTCTGCCGTCTACAGGACGATGCAGGCGAAATCCTGTCCATGCGAATAGGCGTAGTTTCCCGCGCGCAGGGCGAAATACTCGCCAAAAACTTTCGCAAGCACGCAGAAGGAATATATAACACCCTGCTCACTGAAATGACCGTGGAGCACGATAAGCAATAAGCCTCTGTATGAACTTAATGTATTGTATCACATTTTACCATATTTAACAATAAATAATGCATAGCAACATATGACTCTTTTAAGGAGCTGCTTGTTTTGGAAGCTTTTTCAAATTTTCTAAAAAAATATTTCAAACAAATTGATTTGTGCCTCGTCATTTTTGCACTCGCCGCTGCCGCCTACGGTCTTCTTTTGATAACCAGCGCAACATGGAGCAAAAATCCGATGAGTTACATTAAAATACAAGCTTTTGCCGCTTGCATCGGCATAGCTATATTTTTCATACTCTCCTTATTTGATATTGACTCAATATCCGCATTGTGGAAACCCATATATGTACTTAATGTACTTCTCATCTGCTCGCTTATTCTGTTTGGAACCGGCGCTGACCAAACCGGAAACCGCGCTTGGATTCGATTTGGCTCAATAGGAATCCAACCCGCAGAATTCGGAAAAATCCTCTTCATCCTTTCCCTTTCCGGCCATGCTTACAGCTTACGTGATGAAATCCACTCGGTAAAAGCTCTTCTCCTTTTATCCGCGCACGCACTCTCTCTTATCGCCCTAATAGTCATAATATCGCATGATATGGGGTCATCTCTTGTATACGGCATGATATTCTTAATTGTAATATTCTGCGCAGGCGTAAAACTGCGCTGGTTTGGAATAGGCTTTGGCCTGCTTGTCGCTTCTGCACCTCTCTTGTGGAAATTCGTTTTCCGAAACGACCAAAAGCGGCGCATTCTCTCAGTATTCAACCCGGAATTAGACCCCCTCGGCACAGGATATCACGCAATTCAAAGTAAAATCGCTTTGGGCTCGGGGCAGCTTACCGGTCGTGGCCTCTTTCAAGGAACTCAAACTCAATACGGATATCTCCCGGCAAAACAAACCGATTTCATTTTCTCAGTTGCAGGAGAGGAATTCGGAATGATAGGTTGCCTTATAATAATCGTACTTTTGACTGTTATTATCGCACGCTGCATAATAGTTGCGCGCCGCTCAACCGGAAGCGCAGCCTCACTTGTGTGCATAGGTGTTGCGGCAATGCTTATTTTTCAGACCTTTGAAAACATAGGTATGTGCATCGGATTCATGCCGGTTGTAGGCTTACCGCTTCCCTTTTTCAGCTATGGCGGTTCATCCATTATGACGGTTTTCATAGCTATAGGTCTTGTAAACAGTGTAAAAATGCGTTCGGCTCCGGATTGGTTGGTGGATTAAGTTATGAAAAGAGAAAATTTTAATTATGATATTTTGCTAATTGATGCTGACGATACCCTTTTCGATTTCCGTCAAGCAGAAAAGTACGCTCTGCGCGATACCTTCGCGGAATTTTCACTTCCTTTTAATGATGAAATCCACAAACTATATCACCAAATAAATAAGCAACTCTGGAAAGAGTACGAAAAGGGCATGTACCGTGACAAATCACCATGGCCTATGCGATTTGAGCGTCTGCTAAACGCCATAAATAAACCAGGCGACGGCGCAAAAATGAACATGGCATATACAAAAAATCTCGGAAAACAGCCTATTCTTTTAGACGATGCCGAATATATTTGTTCAGAGCTTTTTAAAACACACAGGCTTTTTATAATCACAAACGGCAATCCGTCCGTCCAGCATTCGCGCTTTGATGCATCGCCTATAAAAGATTATTTTTCCAGGATGTTTATATCCGAAGAAATAGGTTCACGTAAACCTGAAAAACAATTTTTCGATTATGTATTATCCGAAATAAATACACCTGAATTTTCACGAGTCCTCATTATTGGTGACTCACTCTCATCTGATATAGCCGGTGGAATAAACTCCGGAATTGATACATGTTGGTTTAATCCAAAGCGTGAAACCGCCCCGGCAGAACTTACACCAACTTATGAAATACATTGTCTGAAAGAGATATTTGATATAGTATAGCAAAAACACTCACGAATGCTTCTTCATTTGTGAGTGTTTTTAACATAAGAAAAACACGTACATGAAAGTGTACGTGTTTCTTGGTGACCCGCCGGAGACTCGAACTCCGGACACCCT
>JAZRUF010000060.1:0-3393 GCA_045652405.1 Eubacteriales bacterium
CGCGAATGTGCACGCGGCAAGGGCGTGGACACTCCGCTCGGCTCAGGTGTATGGCTTGACACTCCGATGATTGAAATTATCGGCGGCGCGGGAACTATTGAGAAGAGAATTCCGGCGATGATGCGTATGTACTTAAACTACGGCATTGACATGCGCAAGCTCCCGATTCTTGTATACCCGACGCTTCACTACCAGAACGGCGGACTTGAGATTAACGGCGAGGGCTATACCAACGCTATCCCGAACCTGCTCGTTGCGGGTGAGGCAGTCGGCGGTATCCACGGCAGAAACCGCCTGATGGGTAACTCGCTGCTTGACATTATTGTTTTCGGACGCAACGCGGGTAAGGCTGCGGCAAGACGTGCAAAGGACGTAGAGCTCGGCACAATGACCCTCAAGCATATCGAGGATTACGCAGAGGAGCTCAAGGGCGCAAACGTCGAGACCTGCGGAGTATCACCGCTGCTTCTGCCCAACTACGCTCGCCACGAGCGATAAAAAGGAGATTTAAGTTATGCGTGAAATTCAGGCAAGCCTTATCACGGATGTTGTTGAAAGGCTGTGTATTGAGGCAAACACAAAGCTTCCCGAGGATGTCAAATGCGCCATTAAGGGCTGCCATGCCTGTGAGGACAGCGCACTTGCAAAGGATATACTTGAAAAGATAATTGAAAACTACGAGATTGCCGACAGTGAGAATGTTCCGATTTGCCAGGATACCGGCATGGCTTGCGTATTCTTGGAAATCGGTCAGGATGTTCACATTGTAGGCGGCGATTTGCGCGAGGCGGTTGACGAGGGCGTGCGCCGCGGTTACGGCAACGGATATTTGAGAAAGTCTGTTGTAAAGGACCCGGTACGCCGCGGAAACACCGGGGATAATACCCCGGCTGTGCTCTACACGGAAATCGTGCCCGGCGAGAATATCAAGGTAACGCTCGGACCCAAGGGCTTCGGCAGTGAGAATATGAGTGCGATACGCATGTTTAAGCCGTCTGCAGGACTGCAGGGCATTAAGGACTTTATAATCGAAACCGTTGAGACCGCAGGCCCCAATCCGTGCCCGCCCATCGTTGTCGGTGTCGGCATCGGCGGCACGTTTGACAAGGCGGCGCTTCTTGCAAAGAAGGCTCTTATGCGTCCGATTGATTCGGAAAATCCGGACCCATACTACGCGGACTTGGAGCGCGAGATGCTCGAGAAGATTAACGAGCTCGGCATCGGACCGCAGGGCTTTGGCGGAAAAACCACGGCTATCGGACTCAATATAGAGACCATGCCCACACATATTGCGGGTATGCCGTGCGCGATAAACATAAACTGCCATGTAACACGTCATAAAACGGAGGTAATATAAGATGGGAAACGTAAAGCATATTACATTACCTTTGACAGAGGAGCTTGCGAAGACTCTGCGCGCGGGTGACACGGTGTATCTGACCGGTGAGATTTACACCTCGCGCGATGCCGGACACAAGAGAATGTGTGAAACCCTCGCCGCGGGTGAGGAGCTTCCGTTTGACCCGAAGGATGCTACGATATACTATGTAGGACCTACTCCGGCAAAGCCCGGTCAGGTAATCGGCTCGGCAGGCCCGACCACCAGCGGACGAATGGACGCATATGCGCCTACGATGATGTCCGTAGGTGCGCGTGGCATGATAGGCAAGGGCGCAAGACTTCCTGAGGTTATCGAGGCTATGAAGAAATACTCGGGCGTGTACTTCGGTGCAATCGGCGGTGCGGGCGCACTGCTTGCAAAGTGCATTAAGAAATCCGAGCTCATCGCGTATGAGGATTTGGGTGCGGAGGCGCTCAGAAAACTATACGTTGAGGATATGCCGCTTGTCGTAATTATTGACAGCCAGGGGAGAAATCTCTACGAAGAGGGCAGAAACGCATATCTTGCGACAAAATAGAAAAGAGGTCATTTTTAGATGAATTTATTCGGCGGAGTAATTCCGATAACCGGGGTTACGTTTTTGGTATTCTGCGTACTGGCGGTAGCTCTTGCAGGTTACGTGCTCGGACGTGTGACGATTAAGGGTGTGTCCCTGGGTACTGCGGGCGTATTCATCACCGCACTGATTTTCGGATGCTTCTTTTATCCGTACCTTGAGGCGCAGCTTCCGGATTACACGGTAAGCGCACTTAAGATTGTTGAAAACATTGGACTTATCCTCTTTGTTACCTCGGTCGGTTTCATTGCGGGACCGAAGTTTTTCAGCAACATGAAAAAGAACTTTACGTCATATGTTCTGCTCGGCCTTGTAATAATAGTAGCAGGTGGGTTGGTGACAATTGCGTGCCGCTATGTCGGGGTTACGTTCTTTAATGAGAGCGGTGCGGAGTTTACCGCGATGGTTGCGGGCCTTTTCTCAGGTGCACTTACCTCAACGCCTGCGTTTTCCGCTGCCAAGGCGACAGTTATCCCCGAGCTTGAGCCGGTAGTTGCGGTTGGTAACGGAATCGCGTACATATTCGGCGTTATCGGAGTTGTTCTCTTTGTTCAGCTTATGCCGAAAATCACGCGCGCCAACATGGAAGAGGAGCGCGCAAAGCTCACCGAGGTATCCGACGGTGCGGCAAAGAAAACATATGCGGGAAAGCTTATAGAGCTTGACTCTTACGGCGTGGGCGCATTTGCACTCGCTGCGGTAATCGGCATGATAGTGGGAATGATAAAAATTCCGCTCTCCTCCGAGGGACTTGCGGGAACTACGTTCTCGCTTACCACCACGGGCGGCTGCCTGCTCATTGCACTTATCTTCGGGCATTTCGGCAGAGTCGGCAAGATAAGCATAATGCCGCCGACTACCACGCTTAAGGTATTCCGTGAGCTCGGACTTATGCTGTTTCTGATCGGCGCGGGTATACCGGGCGGCGCGAACTTTATTGAGTACTTTGACCCGATGTACTTCGTATACGGCGTGTTTATTACAATGCTTCCGATGGTAATCGGATACCTGTTTGCAAAGTATGTGCTCAAGCTGAGCCTTCTCAACATCTTAGGTGCGATTACCGGCGGTATGACATCCACCCCGGCACTGGGTACTCTAATTAACACGGCGGGCACTGAGGACGTTGCGGCATCCTACGCGGCAACATACCCGATTGCGCTTATCGCGGTTGTTCTCGTATCACAGTTTATAATAATTTTGTTTTAAATAATTAGAAGACGGAAGAGGTGATTTTCTTCCGTCTTTTTCCTTTGTTTTCCGCGTGCTATTATGTGCAAAAATATATAAAAATATATAAAATATACGTTAATGTTACAGTTGTTTTACACTTAAAAAAACCTCTTGACGATTGTTCACGGATAGTTTATTATATATCGTATAAGGCTAATTGCCTCAAAAGAAAATTTATGGGAGGACATACACCATGAAGAAC
>JAZRUF010000061.1:0-20678 GCA_045652405.1 Eubacteriales bacterium
GAACTTGCCTTCTACAGCAACAGGGCTGCGACGGCCGGAAGCATCGGGCTCACCAAGCTCCATAACCTGAAGCTTAACAGCCTTAACCTTTCCGTTTTCGCCGATAATCTCAGCGGGGTTGCGCAGGAAGCGGTAAATTACCCCCTCTTCCTCTGCTTCCAGAATTTCAATCTTCTCAGCGGGCATCTCATCGCGGGTACGACGGTAAGCGATGTAAACATCCTTTGCGCCAAGGCGGAGTGCGCTGCGAGCAGCGTCAACCGCGGTAAAGCCGCCGCCGAGAACTACTACGCGCTCACCGACTGCGGGTTTCTTGCAGTCATAAACTTCCTTGAGGAAGTCAACCGCGCTGATAACGCCTTCTGCGTCCTCACCCGGGATTCCGAGGGTGGTTCCGCACTGTGCGCCGATACCGGTAAATACTGCATCGTAGCCTTCAGCCTTGAGGCTTGCAACAGTGATGTCCTTACCGAAGGTAACACCCATCTTAAACTCAACGCCCATGGACTCAAGGAGCTTGAACTCAGCGTCAATCTCAGCCTTATCCATACGGAAGTTCGGGATAGCAAAGCGCATCATGCCGCCCAGATAATTTTCTTTTTCAAACATGGTTACTGCATAACCTGCTTTTGCAAGGTACCATGCAGCGGAGAAGCCTGCCGGGCCGGAGCCGATAACAGCTACGCGCTTGCCGTTGTTTGCAGCCTTTGAAGTATCCGGCTTCCAGCCGTTCTTCTTAGCCTGGTCGATAGCGAACTCCTTAAGGTCACGGATCTGAATTGCACGGCCGGTTACACCGCGGGTACATGCAAGCTCACACGGATGGCTGCAGACCAGACCGCATATGCTCATGAGCGGAGCTGCGCCGACAATCAGGTTGTAAGCCTCTTCAAACTCGCCCTCAGCAATCTTGTGGATATAAGCCTGAGCCGGGGTATGAGCCGGGCAAGCACCCTTACAGGGAGCTGCGAGGTTTTCTTTAATATGTGCATAACCGTGGTAGAGAGTAACATCCTGTGCACTTCTTACATGCGGAACGATGAGGTCGCGCATGTCACGGGTGGTCTTGTAGCCATGAGTCTGCATAAACTCACGAACGCCGTCAATCATATCGCCTACGAAGCCGTAGCCGGAGATGAGGGTCTCAGAGCAGACACCGATCATATCCGCGCCGCACATGAACATCTCAACAGCGTCATGCCAGTTGCGGATACCGCCTGCCATCATAATCTTGCCTTCCGGTCCGTTTACCTTACGGATTTCGTAAGTATCACGCAGAGCCAGCGGTTTTACCCAGCTGCCGCAGTGGCAGGACATGGAAATCTCATCCTGGAGGTGATACGGTGCACGGCTGGGATCCTCGATATTGATCGGCGGGATAGCCATACGGTTAGAGGTTCCGCCTACTGCGTCAGCGCCTGCTGCGTACAGAGCGGTAGCAACCTTAGCAATCTGGCCGCCCTCCGGAGTCAGCTTAACAAACAGCGGAATGCTGATTTCCTTCTTGATTGCGCGAACGATTTCTGCAACAGCTTCGCCGTTCTGACCAAGGCTTGCGCCGGTCTTCTTTGCAGAAGCGTTCTCGTCGCCTGAAGAGAGCTGGAGGTTAAAGGACATGTTCGGGCAGCACATGTTGAGCTCGATAACGTCCGCACCTGCTTCTTCAAACTTCTTGGACATATTTACCCAGCCTGCAACGCCGTCGTCGCCTGCGTAGGTGATATTTGCAAACAGCTTAAGGTCGCCCTTGAGCTCTTTCTTAGCGTCAACCATCAGCTTGAGGCCCTGCTCAAAGGTCAGGCGCTTCTCAACGGTAAAGCACAGTGCGTTGCGATCCTTGAAGATAGCATAACGCGGCTTACGGTTTATGTACGGAGCCGGATCAATGGTCAGCTTAATACTTGCTGCACCCCAACCGCACTCTTCGATAACCTTGAGCTGCTCAACACTCTTGGTGGTCGGACCCGAAGCAACATAGAACGGGTTTCTGAACTTTACGCCGCCGATTTCTACCGGCAGGTCAAAATTACGGTTAATCTTTTTCATAGTTTCGTGTTCTCCTCCTTATTTACCTAACTTATCGTTTTTAATTGCAATGCCTTCCTTAGCTGACTTGTAGATGAGGTTTATAACTCTCAGTGCCTCGAGTCCGTCCTGACCGCGCAGACCAATCTTAGCGTCCTTGCTGTCACGTGCAGACTCCATAAAGTGACGAATTTCGCCTACATAACCGAGGTTGAACTTCTCATCAACCGCAGGCTTTGACCAACCGGTGGTGCATTCTGCCTTTTCAACGGTGTAATCAAGTCCGGGCTCGGAATAAACATTCAGAGCAGAGGAGAAAGTCAAGTCTACATGTACGCAGCCCTTATCTCCATAAAAATCAATAACGTCTTCCATGCCGCCGCAGGTGACATAGTTAGCCTCTAAGAGAGCGGTGGTGCCATCCTCAAAGCGCATGAGAACTGCGCCCCAGTCTTCACCTTCCATGGTCTTGTGCCAGAGGTTATTCTCTCCGCCGCCGGAGGTCATAGCAGTAAGCTCTGTCCAACGGTTTTCCTTAAGTGCAAGCATAAAGCATACCGGGTGAACGCCCAGGTGAACCATAGAGCCGCCGCCGCAGAACTTGATGGTCTGAGCAAACGGTGAATGTGAACCGTTGTGGCACTCACGTGCACGAACGAACATGGGCTTGCCGATTGCGCCCTCTTCGATGACCTGGAGTGCACGTCCCAGTGCGGGAGCGAACAGCCAATCCTCAGCGTAATAGAGCTTCTTTCCTGCAGCGTTTGCTGCATCAACCATCTGCTGAGCATCCTCAACAGTAGTTGCCAGCGGTTTTTCAGAGATAACATGTCTTCCCTTTGCGAAAGCGCGCTTTGCTGCTTCAACATGCAGGAAGTTGGGCAGGCAGATGTCAACAACGTCACACTCGACCTCGTCGATTGCCTTGAACATATCATCATACTCTGCGTATCCGGTCACATTGTAGCGTTCTGCAAGAGCGCGTACACGTGCCGGGTCCTTATCGCAGATTGCAACAATTTCAGCAATGTCCGTACATCTGGAATAGCCATCCATATGCAGGTCAGCACTGAATGCTGCACCGATTAAGAGAACCTTAACCTTCTTTTCCATTTTGATATACCTCCTCAAAATAATACGCCCCGACCGCGGGCGCAGATATTCGTATATACTATAATACAACAAAATTTCAAATTTCACAACTGTTTTATGAAATTTTCCCGCAAAAATTTCCACAAGATTTTTGTCGTTTTTCTGTGAAAAATCGCAAAAAACTCATATGGCGCAGATATTTAACAAAAAATATTAAAATATTTTGTAGATTGTGGTATAATAACCTCAGGGAAAAATGCAAAGCATTTTTAGCGCCATAGACGCGCTTGCCTCGGGCAAGCACCCTGAGAACATTGTATCACAACTCCCATCCTGGAGGTACTTATATGAACGTAATAGTAACCGATGTGCGCTACCGCATGAGCCTTCCTGTAATCCGCTCACTGGGAAAGGCAGGCGCACGAATAACCTGCACCGAGCTTATATCCACGCCGGATAAAGCCGCGTTGGGTTTCTTTTCAAAATATACACACGCTCGGGCGCATCTTCCCGCACCCGGCGGGGATGAGGATTTTATGTCCGCTCTCATTGCGCTCGCTGACGGTACAAATCCGGTGCTGATGCCGGTCGGAATAGATACTCTTCTGACGCTTTGTAAGAACCGCGAGCAGGCGGAGGAGCATTTTTGCGTGGCACTCCCCCCGCTTGAGTCAATTGAGATTGCAAATGACAAGTACGCACTGATGTACCACGCGCACAAGACCGGTATCCCCTGCCCCGCAACCACTACTCTGCGCATGGGTGAGACGGTTGAGGACCTCGCTGCGCGTGTGCGCTATCCCGCGGTTATTAAATACCGCGCAGGCGAGCTTTTAAGGCTTGACCCGAAGGACAGGTACAAAATAGCAAACACCCCGGAAGAGCTCTGCAAGGAGTACACCCTCATGCACGAGCTTCAGGACCACCCGCTGGTTCAGGAATACATATCCGGTGAAGGCTTCGGTGTATCGGTCGTCATGGATAAGGCGCACAATCCGCTTGAGGTTTTCTGCCACCGCCGTCTGCACGAATACCCGATAAGCGGCGGTCCGTCCTGCCTGTGCGAGAGCGCATGGAACAAGGAGCTCGCCGAATACGCGGTTGAGCTTTTGCGCTCGCTTGACTGGGTAGGTGTCGCGATGGTTGAATTTAAAGGCACGCCCGAGAGCGGATACAGACTGATGGAAATTAACCCGCGTTTTTGGGGAAGCCTTGCACTTGCGCCGATTTCAGGGTGCGACATCGCAGGCGCGCTTGCAAAGGCTGCATGCGGTGAGCTTGCAGGTGAAAAGGAGCTTTCGCCAAATTACAATGTCGGGCAGAAAATGAGGTTTTTACTGCAGGATACCCTCGCCTTCCCGGCATATTTAAAGAAAGAGAAAAAGAAATTCACTTTTGCTCTTAAATACATCGGCGGCCTTTTAAATCCCTGCACGCGCGACGGAGTTTTCAGTATATCTGACCCGCGCCCGGGAATGCGCTATCTGCGTCAGGCACTCGGAAAGCGGAACAAAATAATCAGGTGAAAAAGATGAAGTTTGATTTACATGTCCACACCGACGCATCACCGGACAGCCGTACCACGGTGGAAGCGGCGGTTTGTGCCGCAAAAAATGCAGGACTTGACGGTTTTGCGCTTGCAAACCACAATGAATTTGTTATTCCACCGCAGACTGACGGTTTTGTGATAATCCCCGCGTGCGAGTATTCAACTGATGCCGGGCACCTTATCACGTATTTTATAAACTCCCCGCTCGATGAAGGACTTGAGAAAAACGCTAAGGGGCAGTACCACTGGCGCGACATAGTAGAGCGTGCCCGCGCACAAAACGCAATCATTATTTTGGCACATCCCTATGCTCCGGCATTGCCTAACCGAGAGGAAGAAGTCTACACCGCGGTAGACGGCATTGAGGCATATAATGCGCGCATTGAGCACTCGGCGGCGAAAAAAGCAAACCCCCGCGCGCAGGAGAAGATACGCAAGCTTGGCTGTGCATTCACCGCAGGAAGCGACGCGCATTTTGCGCGTGAAATTGGCGCAGCATACTGGGAATATGATGCTGAGAACGGCACACTTCGGGAGATATACGATGCAATAAAATCAGGCTCAGGCAGAGTTTACGGCGGTCGCGCAAAGGCTATATGGCGACCGTTGAGCTCGTGGCAGATGATGTTTAAAACAAAGTGTTGGAGTAAAATCCCAAATCTTATCGCGCGGACCGCAAAGGCAACCGTGCAGCTTATTTATCCAAAAAGAAAACCCGAACTGATAGACATGAAAGGATTGGACAGAGAATGAAAATATATGATTTAGCCAGAAAAGCAAAGCACAAATACAAGGCATATGTAAAACAGCAGGCAGGGCGTTATTTAAGCCCGGTGCGCCGGCTTGAGCGCGTAGCACCACTCTCCTGCGGTCGCTTCGTAGCGATGACGTTTGATGACGGTCCTACGGTTATGCCGACCAATCCGCCGCGCTCTGACCGCGGACTTACCGATGATTTGCTGGACACTCTCAAAAAATACGATGCAAAAGGCACATTTGACGTTATAGGAACTACTGAGTTTAACTACCCCGACCAGGCGGGTCCGAGCGGCTCGTTTACTTGGGGAGGTATTGCCTACGACCACTATCCGGATTTTCAGAAGGATTCTCTGGCAGGTGTTAAAAACCAGCCCGGGCTTGTTCGCCGAATTTTAGATGAAGGGCATGAGATTACAAACCACGGATACCGCCATATCCTGTTTGGTCCTAACCGTATAGTTTACGGAAAGCGCGTAAGCTTTGAGAATATCCACGAAGTAATAGATGATTTAAGTACGCTCCACGCGATGGTAAAAGACGATTTTGGCGCGACTGTCAAAATGTCACGCCCGCCGCATTATGTTGACGGCACGCGCGACGGTCACAACTCATACGATGCGTACCGCTATATGAACTACCAGTACATGGCGGCAAGCTTTGACGGCGGTGGCTGGCAGGTAAGCGGCGATTACCAAAAGGACGTGGATGCGATGATAGCGCCGCTTGAGCGCGCGCTTAAAGAAAATCCGGATGCGTTAAACGGTCAGATTATTTTCCAGAAGGACGGCTGCAACATGTCTAAGGAAACGCCGGTTGCCGACGCGCTTGACAGGCAGCTTGAGCTTCTTACGCAATACGGATACAAGGTAGTGACCGTATCCGAGCTTATTGCGCTCTCACCCTTTGAGGATACGCCGGACAGTGACCCGGTGCACGCATCCGCGCGCGCGATGATAAACGCGGGCTACTGCGTAGCGCGAAAGAACAACACCCTCCAGCCTGACCGCGCGATTACGTTAGGTGAGCTTCTTACCTTCTGCGCAAATCCGGAGGAGATGCTTTCCGGCTACCGTGCATGGGTGGATGCAGGATTTAAGGCGGATGAAGACGATTTGAAAATTGCAAAGGCATGGCATATCGCACCGTCGCATCCGTATTTCCACGCGTTTAAAGCCGCAGTGGCAAGCAATATAATCGCCGCGGCAAATCCGTCTAACCTGCGCTGTGGCACGCCGGTGACACCCGCTCTGTTTTCAAAGATAACCACGGCTCTCAATTCAGGCGTTACAAAGCAATACACTCTTGTAAACGCAAACGAGCAGCTTACAGTGCGCGATGTGCTCCCGGTCCTTGCGGAAATTTTACTTTAATAGCTAATAAAGCCGACAGTTTTGTCGGCTTTATTTTTATTCACTTATCTTCGGAAGTGCTTTTTCATCAAGGTACGGAATAAGGTTTTCGCCGGATATACCCGCGCTGTGGTTCATGGTCATACCGGGTATTGTTCCCGCAAAAAACTCAATCTGCATATGGTCGCCATACCACTGAATTTGGGCTTTATCAATCTCGGAGAGAAGAAGCTCTTTATCGTACACATCGCCCATCGCATCGACCATTATTCTCTTCGCCTGCGCTTCGGGCACGTTAAAGAGTTTCCAGGGCGATACCACCTCGCCTGTCGCCTTATCAAAAATTACGCTGAGGTGCTTTACGTCAATTTCGTTTTCAAAATCCTCTGACGATGCAGGCGTTATAAGCTCGGTTATCTGGCAGAGGTAATAGTCGTTCTCACAACTGTTATACACCTCGCGCTGGAGAGGATGCGTTTTAAACCCTTCCTTATCAGAAAGGTAGTCTGCATACGCTGCTTCAAGCGCGGTGGGGACATCGTAAAGTGGCGATTGGTTGTAATAATACTCATCGACTTTTGCTTTTGCTTTGTCACTTAGATTATTATACCCGCCCGCGTGCATGGTATGGTCGCTGTCATGGAAATCCAAGAGTACGGTTCCGTCGGCAAGCTTATATTTATATTTTCCTACAAAACCTTCCCACATGGAAGCTACGGTTCCGTCAGAGAACTTATATGCATTTTCCTCCATAAGCTTTTCCTCGAAAAAAGGGTCCGGTCCGATTCTAGTGCCACAGCTTGAGAAGAAATAGCTTGCAAGCGCGGCAAAGGATACTGCGACAATTACAAGAACAATTACTGCAGGTAGTTTTTTTAGCATACTCCCACCTCACATATCTATTTTATTATCCCTTTTTCGCGCAGGATTTCCTCGGTTATATCCGCGCAGATGCGAACCATCTCGTCGCAGTGGTCTTTTTTATTCCCGCCATTCTGCGCGTTTATGCGCAGAAGCTCAGCGCAGTCTACATTATCGCCCATCTTATCGCGTGCGCGGCGGTAGAAATCTTTAACGGAGTCCACATCGTCTACTCCGAAAAGACCGAGTGCCATAAGACCACCTGTAATCGCGCCACATACGCTTCCTACCTTCATACCCGCACCGAAATTTGACGCAATACGAGATCCGCACTCTGCATCAATTCCTGCATCCTGACAAAACGGAATAAGCACCGCCTGAGCGCAATTGTAGTGCATGCTCGCATCATCCCTCAAAATCTGCGCTTTTTCTGAATATTTACCCATGTTTTAAATCTCCTTTTTATTATCTTTTTTACCGCTTTATATGCCAAAAATCAACAATTCTTCCGTTTGCGTAAAGTATACCCCGCATATCCTTTGTTGTCAATGCTTTGTGGGATAAATTACAGAACAAGGAGCGACTTTAAAAGCCGCTCCTTGTTTCATTTTTCTTCAAGATATGCCATAATCTCGCGTTTATAGTTTAAAAATTCTTCGGACAAATTAAATTTTCTATCACGCGGGTTGGGTTTTGAAATTTCAATCTCATGGGTAATACGCCCGGGTTTGCCGCCGAGAAGGTATATACGGTCGGAGAGTAAAATCGCCTCGTCAATGTCGTGTGTAATAAACAGTGTTGAAAGCTTTATCTTCTCCATAACCTCGAGATACCACTCATGCATGGAGCTTTTGGTGAGCATATCAAGGGCAGAAAACGGCTCATCCAACAGCGCAATCTTTTTTGAAAATAAGTATGTACGAAGAAGTGCGGCGCGCTGCTTCATTCCGCCGGAGAGCTGGCAGGGGTATTTTTTCTCGGTACCCGCAAGTCCGAACTCAGGAAAATAGGATGCGGCCTTTTCCCGCGCCTCTTTCTTCTTCATACCGCCGATTACAAGAGGCAGTGCGACATTGTCAACAATCGTGCGGTACGGTAAGAGAAGGTCCTTTTGGAGCATATAGCTTACCTGCCCGGGTTTTCCGGTTATATCCTCGCCGTCTAAAATAACCTGACCGCTCTCGGGAGTGCCGAGCCCTGCGATGACGTTAAAAAGCGTCGTCTTACCTGCGCCGCTTACGCCCAAGAGTGACACAATCTCACCCTCCCGAAGCTCGAGGGATACATCCTCTATTATCTTCTCTTCGCCAAATGCTTTGGTCACACCGTTTACCTTTAAATGCGACATACGCTCCTCCTACCCCGGCAGATACTCATTTGTAAATGCGGTATCAAGCGGAATTTCCTCACCGATAAAGTTATTTTCATTTATCCAATTATAATAGGCGTTCCAACGCGCAGGGTCAATCTTCCCCCAATACTCTGAGTCCGCACGGTACTTATCCGCTAAATACTTCTGGCTTGCGTGCACGAGCTCGCGGTCAAGCTCCGGAACCTCACTGCACAGAATATCTGCCGCCGCGGTTGGGTTTTGGGTCGCAAATTCGTATCCGCGGCTTACCGCCTGCATAAACGCCTTAGCAGTTTCCGGATTTTCCTCAAGGAACTTGTTCTGCCCGATAATTACAGGCGTATAGAAGTCAAACACCGGGTCAATATCGGAAAATGCGAAATAGTCCGCGGCGAAGTTATTAACCTCCATGTTAACGCCGGTCCACGCATAGTATATCCATATCGCGTCCACGCTCTTTGCACTGAGTGCCGCCAGCTCATCAGTAACCGTGCTGGGAATAAGTTGCACCTTGTCAAAATCGCCGCCGTCAGCTTCGACAACCGTCTTTATCGTACCAAGCTCGACCGGGATATTCCATGTGGCATATTTCTTCCCTTCAAGGCCTTTCGGGGTTGACATCCCCTCGCCCGCACGAGAGATTATGCCCGATGTATTATGCGCGATAACCGCGGCGACCGCTGTTATCGGAAGCGGGTCATCCCCAACAAGTGCGGATGCGATGGAGTCCTGCGCGGTCATGCCAAACTGCGCTTTGCCGGAAGCGACGAGCATGGGTGCGCCGTCCTCGGGCGGCTGGACTATCTCAACGTCAAGCCCCGCCTCTTTAAAATATCCGTTTCTCTGTGCCACATAGAGACCTGTATGGTTTGTATTGGGTGTCCAGTCAAGCACAAAGGTAATTTTCTGAAGCTTAGTATCCGCGTTATTTGCCGTACAAGCGGCAAGTGGCAATGCTAAAATGCACAGTGCTAAAAACGCACTTATAAACCGTTTCATATCAATCCTGCTCCTTTTCCCACGGCATACATTTTTTCTGCAGGACATCCACACCCTTCATGAGTAGAAGGCTTATAATTGAGATGAGGAAAATAACGGCGAACATTTTATCAAAGGCAAACGCCTTTTTAACGCGCGTCATATACACGCCCAAGCCGCCGAAGCCCCCAAGCCATTCGGATATGACCGCGCCTACAACCGCGTAGGACGCGGATATGCGAAGCCCTGCAAAAAACTGGGATGTTGCCCCGGGTAGTTTTATGTATTTAAAAATCTGAACACTGCTCGCACCCATCGCGCGAAGCAGGTTCTGTAAGTCGCGGTCTGCCGACTTAAATCCGTTTAACAGACCCACGGCTATGGGGAAAAACGTAGTTATCACTATGAGGATAATCTTGGGCGCCATCTCATAACCGAACCACAGCACCAAAAGCGGCGCAATCGCTACTGACGGAACTGTTTGCGTAAGGATTACAAGCGGGTAGAACGCTTTATAAATAGCTTGAAATCTATCCATCAGTACTGCCATTATAAAGCCGAGCAATATCCCGAGCACAAGGCCTATAAAAGCCTCGCTGAGCGTTATTGCAGAGTGCTCCATAAGTTGCGGAAACTCACTTATAAACGCCTTTAATACCTGCACGGGTGACGGCAGCATATAGCTTGCCGCCGCGCCAAATGAGCATATCGCCTGCCATATGACAAGGATTGCCGCAAGTGCCGAGCACGGCCATATTATTTTACCGATGGTGCTTTCCGACTTTCTTCTCAATGGTAAGAACATCTCCCTCCGGGCGATAATTGATTTTTACATAAGCGGAAACTGACTTTGCCCCCGCCTCTATTGCAATAAGCTGGCACTTTTTTACTATTTCCATAAGCTCATCGTAATCGCCCTCGATTGAGGTTTCGCACGGACCTACGAAAAAGTTAAGGCCGGTGGATTTAATATATGCTATAACCGCATCCACTACCTCGATTACTCTCTCATCGCCCTCCACTTTAGGCAGGACCTGAATCGCTACACTTGCGTTCATATAAATTCTCCTTTACAAAAAAATATTATTGACTTTTAAAAAGGGAGTTTTTATTCGGCGCTCGCGCGCAGTCGCCAAACAAAAAACACCCGAGCATTCAATGCTCGGGTGTAAGAACTTCTCTGATACATGAAATGAACGAATTGTTCTTCCTACGCCGGCATTATCCGGATCAGGTTCATGGGTCCGAGGCTACGTTGCCCCGTCTCAGCCGGCAGAATTACCAGCACCCCTTTCAATTGTCACACTCAGTATACTACGTGATTTAAATATAGTCAAGACATTTTTTCATTTCTTTTTATTTGACACATTTTTTACTTAAGTTTATAATTTTAGGTAATATCTTCTAAGGAGAATTATATGCCTAATATTATCGAAATATGCGATTTTAACGCACCGGAGCTTGATATATACGCGCGCCTTACCGAGGCACAGCTTTTAAACCGGCAGGAGCCGGAGAATGCTATGTTTATAGCTGAAAGCCCGAAGGTAATTGAGCGTGCGCTTGATGCAGGATGCGTGCCGGTTTCATTTTTATCCGAGAAAAAACATCTTCTCTCACAAGCAAAAGACATTATCGCCCGCTGCGGAGACATACCGGTTTACACTGCGGAATTTGATGTGCTCACCCAGCTTACAGGCTTTGGGCTGACGCGCGGAATGCTATGCGCTATGCGCCGCCCGGTACAGCCGAGCGTTGATGAGATATGTGCAAATTCGCGCCGTATTGCGGTTTTGGAAAACGTAATGAACCCTACGAATGTTGGCGCAATTTTCCGCTCCGCCGCTGCATTAGGGTTTGACGCGGTACTGCTTACCCACGGCTGCTCAAATCCCCTCTACCGCCGCGCGATACGCGTGAGTGTGGGAACCGTGTTCCAGATACCGTGGACCTTTATCGGGGAAGATGTAGAGTCCTGGCCACATCCGGGGCTTGAAATTCTAAAGGGCTTTGGCTTTGAAACCGTGGCAATGGCACTCTGCGATGATTCACTAAGCATAAACGCACCCGATCTTATGGATTGTGGAAAGCTTGCGATTATCCTGGGTACGGAGGGTGACGGTCTCGCGGAGCGGACGATTGCAGATTGCGACAAGACGGTTAAAATACCAATGTCCCATGGGGTGGATTCGTTAAATGTCGCCGCGGCGAGCGCTGTCGCATTCTGGCAGTTAGGTTTGCGGTAAGAAGCATTATATTAAAACTCTTTGTGAGTATTTTTAATAATCCATTGACAAACTATCTTGTATGTTGTAGTATTTAGATAACCTAAGCAGTATAGGAGGAAGCATTTATGGGATTTTTCACTAACAAAACCGTGCTTATTACCGGCGGTGGAAAGGCTACACTCACCGACGGAAGTGCAGGTTCAATCGGCTACGGTATTGCAACCGCTTTTGCCAAAGAGGGCGCAAACATAGTCATCACCGGTCGTAACCTCAAAAAGCTTGAGGACGCAAAGCTCGCCCTGGAAGCGGATTACGGTATACGCGTTCTGCCGGTTCAGGCGGATATTTCCGCAGGAAGTGACAATACGGCAACCGCGGCTGACGTTGTTGCAAAAACCGTCGATGCGTTTGGCGGGATAGACGTTCTTGTAAACAATGCTCAGGCATCAGCTTCGGGCGTAACGCTCAAGGATCACACGATTGAGCAATTTGACCTTGCGATGTATTCAGGGCTTTACGCTACATTCCACTATATGCAGGCATGCTATCCGTACCTCGCCGAGGCTAAGGGAAGCGTTATTAACTTTGCATCCGGTGCAGGACTTTTCGGAAACTTCGGTCAGTGTGCATACGCAGCGGCAAAAGAAGGTATCCGCGGTCTGAGCCGTGTTGCGGCGACCGAGTGGGCAAAGGACGGAATTAACGTCAATGTTATCTGTCCCCTCGCGTGGACGGCTCAGCTTGAGCAGTTTAAAATGGCATACCCCGATGCATTTGATAAAAACGTTCACACTCCCCCGATGGGATATTTCGGAAATCCGGAAATGGATATCGGCAGAGTTTGTGTTCAGCTCGCGCATCCGGACTTTAAGTATATGACAGGCGAAACGCTTACATTAGAAGGCGGCCTGGGCATGCGTCCGTAAGATACCGTGTAAAAAAACAGCACTTCTTGAGAAGTGCTGTTTTTTTTATGCAAATACTCCTGCCATACGCAGGAGGAGAGATGCTATGAAGACGCTTAGGCTTGCGGTAAGGGTTGTCCAGATAACGAGCTGGCCTGCAAGCTCGGTATCGCCGCCCATTTCCTGCGCCATGGGCACGCTTGAAACCGCGACGGGGGTGGTAAACGCGGCGACAAACGCGGCAAAATGCGCGCCGGTAAACTGCGAGCCAAAGATGAAATACGCACAGCCTACACCCAAAATCGGAACCGCCGCTGTACGCATGATAACTCCGAAAATGATTTCGCGTTTAAGCGCTTTAACCGCAGAAAACTCAAACTGCGCACCAAGCACGATAAGCGCAAGCGGCGTTGCTAAATTTGAAATATACTGCAATGCGGTATACACAGGTGTTATATCACTTATGCGGAAGGAAATTCCCGCTTTAACGAGCACGGAGCGTACGATAAGCACGGCGACACCCAACGCTATACCCCGGATAAGCGGATTTTTTACAATGTCAGCAAGTATCTTTTTTACGCTGGGCTTTTTGCCGCTGTCACTAAACATGGAAAGGCTTATAACCGCAAGGATATTAAGTGCAGGAATCATAACCGCGCTTAAGAGTGTTGCGATTGCGACACCCTCATCGCCAAACAAAAACTTAGAGAGCGGTATGCCTATAAGCGCATAGTTTGAGCGGAAGCCCGCCTGAATAAGAACGCCGCGGCGCGGTGCTGACTTTGTAATCGCCATGACTGCAGGAAGTGAGAGCAGGAATATGATAACAAGTATTACAAGCACGTATACTATATACCCAAAATCCACCTTAGCAATATCCTTTATATTATAGATATTGAGAAACAGCATTACCGGCAGAAACACGCGGAACACCAGTCTGTTGGCATTTTTTGAAAACTCGGCATTCATAAAACCGCACTTTTTTAAAACATAGCCCAATGTGACAAGAATGACAATGGGTAAAACCGCATTTAGCGCAAATAACAGAGAGTCCATATCCTTATATCCTCGCTTGATTTTTAAATTCAACTTACGATATAGTTTACTTCATTTTACTATTGCCTGTCAACACAAAAGCCCGACGCTTAAAGCGCCGGGCGTAAGTTTTATATAAGACCTTTTTCGTTAAGACTGCCGTTTTTCGAGTTTTCTCTTGTTACCGTTTTCATCGACTATATACACGCCGTCAAGAGTGTTCATCATTCCCTGGCGGAACGCTTGTATATACTTTGCCCTAAGCTCTGCCTGCTCCTTTTTTTCAGCATCGGTAGGCCCCTGCGTTTTTGACTTGCGCGAAAGCTCATTAATCCTCTTTATAAGTTCATCCATTATACTTATCCCCCCATTACTACTCGCGCCATGCACTTGAACGCGCGCCCTTTGCATTTACTACGATATGGCATGAGTTGTTGTTTGACGTATCGCGGCAAGTAAATACGCCTGCAAAATATCTGACGTTTCTGTCAGTTGTATAAATGCCCTCTTTATATGTAGTACACGGTATTACCTCTTCACCGGCTGAGTTTATCATTCCGAAGAACCCGTCACGGTATACGAGGGCATATCCGTTTTCAAACTTTCCGATAGTTGCCGGTGCCGGTGCCACACGATTCGGAGAGCGGAAATCCAGGTCATAGATAAATTGCGTTACCTCTTTGCCTGCAGTGTTTATCATGCCCCATGCACCATTGCGGCTTACTGCGGCAAAGCCTTCGTGGAACTCTACCACTTTATCGTACTGACAAGCGATTATCTCAGCTCCGTTCGTATCAACAAATCCCCATTTACCCTCGCGGCAAACCGGGGCAAGACCGTCATTAAACTCTAAAACCATGAGTGAGCGGTTTCCGAGGGTATTATTATAAATACACGGTGCTATTTCATTTCCGCTTGCATCTATAAGTCCGTACTTATCACCCTTACCGACTAATGCCACACCGTCACAATAGTTCCACGCAACCGGATAGTTTGTATTAATTTCATTGCCCGCGAGGTCTACATAGTAATATGCTCCGTCACGCATTACAAGTGCACGCTCTGCCTTTGCATCAAACTCCCACACTTTATCATAGATAAACGGTATAGTTTCGGTGCCGGTTGCATCTATATATCCATACTTTTCACCGCTCATTACAAGTGCAAGACCGCCGGAGAAATTGCCTGCCCAGCGGTATGTGCACGGTATGGCCTCTTCGCCCGCTTCATTTACAAAGCCATACTTACCGTCGCGCTTGACCGTCGCATAGCCTTCGTGGTAATCCCACACCGCTTCGTACGTTTCAGGCATGAGCGTACCGTTGAAGATATAATACTTTTGGTCATAAAACAGCCAATAGCCGTACTCGGTGCGCTCTATCATATCGTATTCACTCGGGCATACCGTTTGCCCTGCGGTATCAATAAGAGTCCAGCGCCCTTCGTCCATGACCGCGGCATAGCCTTTGTAGAAAGACTGCGCCTCACGGAAGGTTTTTTCAAACGCCTGCTCGCCCTTTTGGTTTATAAACATATAGCTTTCGTCCTTTGAGACAACTGCATATCCCTCAGAAAACTGCTCTGCATAGTCATACTGATGCTCAATGACGGTATTTCCCGCATCATCGACATAGCCGAACATATCATTTTCAATATCAAGGAACAGGTTTACCTCCTTTTCCCCTTCGGTTTGGTCGCTTGCACAGCCTGCAAGAATTGCAAGGCTGAAGATAAGCGCAAGTAGTTTTTTCATAATATTATCCCCTAACACATTTTTATTTGAATATACCAAATCATGCCATATTTGTCAATGGCAAAAAGAGTCCGGTAAAACTGAGTTGTTTTTTGATTTTCTCTTTAACATTTTAAGGTTACATGTTAAAATAATGTAAACGACAAAGAAAGTGAATTGATGTTATGGAATGTTTGCGCGGACGTTTGGCACCCAGCCCGAGCGGAAGAATGCATTTGGGTAACGCCTTCAGCGCCCTACTCGCCTGGCTTTGCGTCAGGAGTTCAGGCGGTGAGTTGGTGCTGCGTCTTGAGGATTTAGACCGTGACAGATGTAAAAGTGAATACTCGCAAATTCTAATAGATGACCTTAAATGGCTTGGACTTGAGGTGGACATAAGCGGAGATGATTTTTACCAGTCCCGCCGTGATGCCCTCTACGAGGAGTATCTTGAAAAGCTTAATGTGCTCGGGCTTATATACCCTTGCTTCTGTTCGAGGGCTGAGCTTCATGCGGCAAGCGCGCCGCACGCATCGGACGGTCGCGTTATATATTCGGGAGCGTGCAAAAGCCTTACTGCAGTGCAGATACTTAAGCTCTCTGATACCCGCCGCGCGGCACTCAGGCTTTCTCTTCCGGATGAGGAGATTTCATTTTCAGACGGTGTTTTCGGTAATTTTTCCCTAAACCTGGCGCGAGACTGCGGTGACATTATCCTGCGCCGTTCTGACGGTATTTTTGCCTACCAGCTCGCGGTGGTTGTAGATGATGGGCTGATGGGGATAAATCAGGTTGTACGCGGGCGGGACCTTATAGAGTCCACCCCGATTCAGATTTACCTGCACAGACTTTTAGGCTTTACTCCGCCTAAGTTTTACCACGTGCCGCTTTTGCTTGCACCTGACGGAAAACGGCTTGCCAAGCGCGAGCGCCATCTTGGCATGGGTGCGCTGCGTGAGAGATATACGCCCGAGGAGCTTATAGGGCTCCTGGCGCATATGTCGGGGATAATTGAGAGGCCGGAGGCGGTCACGCCGCACGAGCTTATACGCGAATTTTCATGTGCAAAAATTCCAAAAAACGATATATATTTGCCGGCGGAGCTTTGCTGCGGGCAACAGGAGTTGATTTTAAATTGAGGTTAGGGGTAAAAGACATTGCACTCGGCGCACTGCTCGTATGCGCGGCGCTGGTATTATCTATATTTGAAGGGTTTCTGCCCGCGGCTGCGATACCTATACCCGGCATAAAGCTCGGGCTTGCAAATATTGTTATTCTCTTTGCGCTATACCGTTTGGGGGTTGGTGCGGCGGTGGGGATACTCTTTTGCAAATGCGCGCTTGCGGCGATTTTCGGCAGCGGGATAACCTCTTTTGCGTTTTCAATATGCGGCGGAATATGCGCGGTAATTATTATGTATCTTATGAGAAAACTTGAGGGGAAGTATGTTAGTATTTTGGGCGTGAGCATTGCAGGCGCGGCGGCGCATGGTATAGGTCAGATTTTAGCGTCTATCGTAATGCTCGGAACCGTTACGGTAATATACTATCTGCCCGCTCTGCTAATCTCAGGCATATTTACCGGAGCTCTTACAGGCGCGATATGTATGTTTTTATTTAAGCGGCTGCCGAAGAAAATTTCATAACTCATGTATAATTTCCCACCCCATTGTCTACAACATAGGCATGGGGTGATTTTTTATGAAGAAATTTAAATTTTTGGAGCTTGCACTCGTCGCGGGGCTCGCGTTTTCACTCATCACAGGCGCGGTTGCCGCAAATACGCAGAGGGAGCTTTCCGAAAAGCTCGTGCGCTTGCACGTGATTGCAAATTCTGACAGTGATGAGGACCAGGCTCTTAAATTAAAAGTGCGCGACCGCGTCCTTGAGCTTGCTGCAAAATGTACGGCGCAGGCACAAAATACCGCTCAGGCGCAAGCTGCCATATCACACGCACTGCCCGAAATTGAAGCCGCGGCGCAAGAGACGGTCTATAAGCTCGGATATACATATCCGGTACGAGCAAAGCTCTGCCGGATGTATTTTGACACGCGGGAATATGAAACCTTTTCCCTGCCCGCCGGGTACTATGACGCTTGCCGCATTGAAATAGGCGCGGCGGCGGGTAAAAACTGGTGGTGCGTGATGTTCCCGCCACTGTGCTTGGGGGCTGCGGAATGTGAGTTCTCAGACGTTGCTGATAAGGCGGGTTTAACCGAAGAGGAGCAGGCGCTAATATCCTCGGGTGAGACGGTTTACCGCTGCAAATTCAAGGTAATTGAGTGGTTTTCCGAGCTTACAAAGAGTTTTAAATAAAACTGTTGAAAGTTTTATTTGAAATGGGTATAATATAGGCAAGACATTTTTTAAAAATTTAGTTTAAGGAGTGTGTCAACAATGGATCTGAAAGGTTCAAAGACAGAGAAAAACTTAATGGCTGCTTTCTCGGGTGAGTCCGAGGCTCGCAACAAGTACACCTACTTTGCATCCAAGGCAAAGAAGGACGGTTACGAGCAAATTGGTGAGATTTTTGAAATCACCGCAGGCAACGAAAAGGAGCATGCAAAAATTTGGTTTAAGCTGCTCGGCGGTATCGGAACAACCGAGGAAAACCTCAAGGCTGCAGCCGATGGTGAGCATTATGAGTGGACTGAGATGTACGCGAATTTTGCAAAGGAAGCTCAGGAAGAGGGCTTTAACGAAATCGCGGCTCTGTTCAGAATGGTTGCAAACATTGAGAAGGAGCATGACGAGCGTTATCAGAAGCTTCTTGCAAACATCAATGACGGCAAGGTATTCAAGCGCGAGGAGAAGGTCGTATGGATTTGCCGCAACTGCGGTCATGTATATGTTGGAAACGAAGCTCCGGAAATTTGCCCGGTTTGCTCTCATCCGAAGAAGTACTTCGAGATTAAGGCTGACAATTATTAATATCCGAACACGCAAATGCGGTGCATCAGTCGGTGCACCGCATTTTTATGTTTTAACTGCGGCAATTTGACTTTTCGCCCTTTTTTCTATATAATCTAATCATTATGTATCAGCTTGGAAAGGGAGTTTTTAATGTTAGATATTATTGTATCAGAAGTAAGTAATGCGCTCTACAGCTATATCCTGATTATTCTTTTAATCGCGGGTGGTTTTTACTTTACATTCCGCTCAAAGTTTGCGCAATTTCGCCTGTTCAAGGAACAAATTCGCTTAGTTACGGAAAAGCCGGTAGGCGAAAAGGGTGTTTCGTCTTTTCAGGCGCTTATGGTATCCACCGCATCGCGCGTGGGCACGGGAAACATAATCGGCGTTTCAACCGCGCTTTGCCTTGGCGGATTTGGCTCGGTGTTCTGGATGTGGCTTATCGCGATAATCGGCGGCGCATCCGCGCTTATTGAGAGTACCCTCGCGCAGATTTATAAGAAAAAAACACCGAACGGAAGCTGCGGCGGTCCTGCATACTACATTGAAGCTGCTCTGCACAGCCGCCCGCTCGCGGTAGTTTTTTCTATATTCCTGATACTTACTTACGGTTTTGGATTTAACATGCTCGCATCGTATAATCTGCAGTCAACTTTCTCACCGTATAGTTTCTACAATGCGCAGTACACACCGTGGATAATCGGGTTGATACTCGCAGTGATTGTCGGCTACTGTCTGCTCGGAGGTGGCAAGCGCATAATCAAGGTGACAAGCCTCTTGGTGCCGTTTATGGGAGTTGCGTATATTTTAGTTGCGGTCCTCATCATTATATTAAACGTTACAACACTCCCTGCAGTGTTTACACGTATATTCAGTGAAGCATTTGATTTGCAGGCGATTTTCGGCGGTTTTGGCGGCTCGTGCGTGATGTACGGAATAAAGCGCGGACTGTTCAGCAACGAAGCAGGCGTGGGCTCAGCTCCCAACGCATCGGCTTCTGCGGATGTTTCGCACCCGATAAAGCAGGGACTAGTTCAGGTTTTATCCGTTTTTATTGATACTTTGCTCGTCTGCTCGGCAACCGCGTTTATGTGCATGTGCTCGGGAGTTGAACCGAGCGAGGCACTCTCCGGCGCGCCTTATGTTCAGGCGGCGCTGACGCAGTCACTCGGCGCATTCGGACCTGTATTTATCACGGCTGCTATGATTTTATTTGCATTTACCACATTACTCGGGAACCTATATTACGTTGACCAGTGCATAGTTTATCTGTTCGGGCGATTACCCGGCAAGGCTTTCATGCGCTCATACTACATTGTCGCCGCAGTTATAATTTTTATTGGCGCAGGACTCAGCGCTGACCTTTTATGGAACATAGCGGACATCACAATGGGCGCGATGGCTCTTATAAATATTCCGGTAATATTTATCCTTGGCAAATACGCAATCCGCGCGCTTAACGATTATGATCAGCAGCGCAGGCAGGGTTTAAATCCGGTTTTCCGCGCCAAAGATATTGGTTTACCGCATGAGGTTGATTATTGGAAATAGTGTATTTTTTAAAGCATCGGGAAATATAGGTTTCCCGATGCTTTTTTAATTTTGCAACAAGCGTGAGGATGTGCTGTGTTTTGTAATTGTCACTGGTGAAATTGCTTTAATATATTTATAAGTTCTAAATATGTTACTCCATCAACTTTATATTCATTAGCTGTTAAATACGCGATAAACCTCATATTACTGTCAACAATTATTGGTGGCGATGTAGCATACGAATTGAATGCACTATGCATATTGTATTTACTTCCGTATGTGCCATATTCATTGAAAATACTTGTAAGCGAATATTTATTTCCATATACTCCATATGAAGTCGGATCGTAGCCATGTCGTTCTGTGAGC
>JAZRUF010000062.1:0-22764 GCA_045652405.1 Eubacteriales bacterium
AAGCTCATAGAGATTAAACGCGCGGACAATGCGGCGCAAAATCCGGAATATTCTTATTTGGATGAATTTTCTGAGATTGAAACTTTGTATCACGAGATGAAAAAACGCCATGTTTGCTACAATATAAAGCAATTAAATGTAAATGGTGATGATTTGATTAAATTGGGGATTTCCGATGGGATAGAGATCGGGAAGGTGCTGAAATCACTGCTGGCTGCCGTGATGTCCGGGGAAATAACTAATACACGCCAAGAACTTTTAGAATACGCAAGAAGCGCAACTGAGAGATAATTCCCGGTTGCGCTTCTGTTTATTGCAGTTTTCGAATATCAACAAGTTTAAGTTCAGGCAAAAGTTTTAAATTATATTCTTCAACCATTCTTTTCGCTTTTACAAGTGAAGCACCGTCATATGCATCTTTAGGTGAATGGGCATCAAAGGCAAATATGACGGGCGATTGCTCTTCGCCTGCCAGTTCCCAAAAAATATCCGTTGGATAAAAGCGCCTGTCACGTATCCCCAGAAAATTCAGTTCGAGTGGAATGTTATATTCTTTTGATACAGTGCATATTTTTCGCATTTGTTTTATATACGTTTCGCGCTCTCCAGTGAATTTAAATACGTCCGGATGCGCGATGCAGGAGAAAACACTCGTCTTTGCCGCGGATACAACAGAGTCGACATATTCACAAAGTTTGGCTTCACTATCACTTCCTCTGGTGCTTGAAGCTCCGTTTGGATATTCGTTTCCGATATAGTGCTGACCTAAAATAAGATACTCGGCTCCCCACTTGATTGCGTTTTTAAACATCATTTCAAAGTATGGTGGGTAATACTCCATTTCAAATCCCAAATGAATTTCAATTATATCCTTATACTCCTCTTTTAGTTGATTTACGGAGTTTATATAGTCATCAACCTTTTCAGTAGGGATACGGTAATCCGATTCATGTCCATCCGGAAAGATTAGAGGGATATGGTCGGAAAAGCCCATTTTTGTTATTCCGCCAGCTATCGCATTCTCAACATATTCCCTGTCCTTTCCGCTTGCATGATTGCAGCGGAAAGTATGAGTATGAAAATTATAATGCAAAACTACCACTTCCCTTAAATAATTACGTCCGATATAATTGAAAAAAGACATCCTTCGGATGTCTTTTTTCATGGCTGCCGAACTAGGATTCGAACCCAGACAAACAGAGTCAGAGTCTGCTGTGCTACCCTTACACAATTCGGCATCGATAACAGCCTTTTTATTATACTAAATATTTTAGATTTGTCAAGCTGTTTTTTGAAATTTTTTATTATTTTTTCAAAAAAAATAAAAATTATACATGAGCAGGGAAAAAACTCCCCCTGCTCAATAATAAGTTATTTAATTTTAATAATATTCTCGCCAAACCATTTTACCGAAAGTTTTTCTAAAGTGCCGTCCTCTTCAAGTTCTTTGAGAATAGAATTGATTTTTTTCATAAGTGATTTACTATCTTTGTTAAACACCAATTGGTATACGTCGGTTTTTAACGCTTCATCAAGTACACGAAGTTGCATACCTTTGGTGATAAGATATTTGGCGCAAACTTCGTCCATGATAAGAGCATCGACTTCTCCGCTCTCAAGACGCGAAACCGCTGTATTTATATCCGAAACTTCGGATACTGTTACTTTGGATTTAAAGCTTGAGTCCCCTTCAAGAGCTTCTGCAGCAGGTGAATTTGAAACGACAGCGACTTTTTTTCCTTCGAGCGCAATTTTGTTCTCAACAGTACTTTCTTTTGATACCGCAATAACCTGATTGTTTTCAAATAAAGAATATGAATAGCTGAGATTGTCAGAGCCTTCGCCGTGCACGGACATGCTGTTACCAAGGAAGTCCACTGCTCCGTTTAATACAGAGTCAACCGCTTCTTGTCCACTTAACGGCATGATATTAAGTGTTACCTGAGTGCCAGAAGGAGTTGTAATTTTCTTGCATATCGCTTTTGCAAGGTCTAAGTCAAAACCGGTATATGTTCCGCTTTCGTTCATAAAGCCCAACGGTATATTGGTTTTGTCATAGCCCATAACTATCGCTTTCTTATCAATCACCTGGTCCAGCGACTTGTCCTCACCCGAACAGGCTGCAAGAGCTGTTATCATAAGTGCCGATAAAATGATAGCTGCAAACTTCTTCATGTCATCATTCTCCTATGTTGTCTTATTTTGTTTTTTCACATATCCAAATATTAAAGCTCATGGACGAAACGTCAGCGTATTCATCGTCGTCATTGCATATATATGTGGTTTGAGTGAAAATTTCGTGCCAATTTCCGCCAAACGGAAGAGTGACCTCACACGGTAGCTCACTACGGTTAATTGCGCAAAAAACAGCATTTTTTTCACTCTCACGCAATATGCATATACAGTCTTCCCCTGAAGTTGAAACTTTAAACATGCCGTTATGCATACAGTGTGAGTTCTTTTTAAGAGTTCCGAGTTTTTTATAGTGATCAATCATGTCATTATCCTGGTTGTCCCACGGATAATATCTGCGGTTAAACGGGTCTTCAAAGCCCTCCATTGCAGTTTCATCGCCGTAGTATATACTGGGTGAGCCAGGAAACATAAATTGGAGACAAGCTGCCATTTTGAGCTTTTGCCTTGCATAGGAGCGAAGATTATCGTCCATCTTAAAATGCGCTTTAAAATCACGCGACTGACCTGCAAGATGTGAACACGAAAGCGCGTTTAAAGCGCGCATTGTATCATGAGTGCCAATTAAATTCATAAGGCATCGGTGAACATCTTTTGGGTAATGGTCATATAGGCGTTCGATTGTTATTTTGAAATCTTGGGAAGATATTCGATTTGTCAAAAAATTCAATATCCCCTCTTTTACGGGATAATTCATAACACCGTCAAGTTCAGGTTCTGTAAAGTAACTTCTCCTTACACTATAGGCAATCTTATTTGAGGCATCCTCCCATACTTCACCAATAACTATAGCTTCATCGTTGCATGAACGTACCTTTTGGTGAAAACGAATCAGAAAATCGTCGGGTAATTCGTCAGCTACATCGAGTCTCCATCCGGAAATTCCCGCATTTAACCAATGCTCTGCCACGCTGTCGTTATCACCCATTATAAAGTTCTGATAGCTGTCCTCACCTTCATTTACAGACGGCAACGTGCGGATGCCCCACCATGACTGATAACCTACAGGAGATGAGTCAAACGTATACCAGCTTCTGTATGGTGAATTCTCTGATTGATATGCTCCAAGTGAATCGTAACGTCCGTTTTGATTAAAATATACACTGTCAGACCCGGTGTGATTGAATACGCCGTCTAAAATAACGCGCATTCCCCTTTTTTTTGCTTCTTTGCAAAGGGATTTCAAAGCCTTTTCATCACCGAAATGCGAGTCGATTTTCATATAGTCTGCGGTGTTATATTTATGATTTGACCAGGCTTCAAATATAGGACTTAAATACAGAGTGGTTACCCCCAGAGAGTCGAGGTAATCTAATTTTTCCTCTATACCCTTGAGATTGCCACCGTAAATATCGCGGTTAAGGATTTCGCCTTTTGAATCCGGAAGGTATTCGGGAATATCGTTTGTGTCGGTATGTACTGAGAAATCCGGGTCATCAGTTAGTTTTTCGCAGGAAGAGGCTCTGAAAAACCTATCGACAAAAACGTGATACGTTACGCCCTTGCAGTACCAATCAGGTGTATGTATTTTACTGTCAAAAACCGTCAGCTGAAATGCCGCGGGCAAATCAGCTGACATAGCTTCATTAGAGCTGTTCTCGCCGTAATACACTGTATTACCTGAGCAATTAACAGCTTCAAAGTAATACCAAATAAGGCCTTTGTATTCCCCGGGGTTAAATTCGCATTCGTATATATCATATCCGGATTTAAGCTCAACCCATTGCATCGGAATTGTTCTTGTTTCACCGGACTTATCGTAAATTAATACTAAATTTACGGACACAAGGCGAGTTCGCAGAAGCTTCACACGGAAGTCTATCTTTGTATTTTGCTCTACCGCACCGCGAGTTGAACGGCAAAAACTATCCAAGGGGTTAAAATAAAATAACTCTGCCACCTATGAACTCCTTATTCTGCAAAAAATTTAAGAGAGAGGATTAATGCCCCAAATTCTATCAGCGTATTCCTTTATGCTGCGGTCTGCTGCAAAACGGCCCGAAAAAGCAATGTTGCACAGAGATTTGCGATTCCAAGAAATTTTATCCGAATATTCGGTGCTTATTTGGTTTTGAGCACGACAGTAATCGTCAAAATCCGCGAGAAGCATATAGGTATCCGTAAGGAGAAGGGACTGAACCAGGTCGCCGTAGGATGCGTGTAGTGAGCCTTTGCCTAAACCGTCACGCATATGGTCAAGCACACGTCGAATTGCCGGATTGTTCTGGTAATATGAAATTGGAGAATAACTGTTTTCATAAATCATTCTCTCTACCTGGTCTGCGCGAAGACCAAAGATGAATATATTATCCTCACCTACCGCTTCGCAGATTTCAACGTTTGCACCGTCCATTGTACCAATTGTCAGCGCTCCGTTTAGCATAAACTTCATATTACCTGTACCGGAAGCCTCTTTTCCGGCTATTGATATTTGCTCAGAAACCTCGGCTGCAGGCATCAAAAGCTCAGCCAATGTTACGTTATAATCCTCAAGAAATACGACCTTAATTCTTCCTGCTACATCCGGATCGTCATTTATTTCAGAAGCCAAAGAGTGAATTAAGCGGATAATGGTTTTGGCTGTATGGTATCCGGCGGCAGCTTTTGCACCGAAGAAATATGTTTTCGGGGTGAAATCAATTGAGGGATTGTCTTTTATCATATGATAGTCATGAAGTATGTGCAGGACATTTAAAAGTTGGCGCTTATACTCATGCAGGCGCTTTGCCTGGACATCGAAAATTGAGCCCGGATCGAGAACGATGTTATTTGCTTTGCGTACATAATCAATCATTCGCTCTTTGTTGCTGCGCTTTATATCCTCAAGCTCTTTTAAAACTGCTCTATCGTCTTTGAATTTTTCAAGAGTTGCAAGTGCTGAAGCATCTTTTAAATATTTATCACCAATTAGCTCTCTGAGCAGACCATCAAGCTTCGGATTTGCCTGACATAGCCATCTGCGATGTGCAATTCCGTTTGTAACATTTGTAAATTTCTGCGGAAATGCGTGAGCAAAATCAGAAAAAACATTTTTCTTTAAAATATCGCTGTGCAGCGCAGAAACGCCGTTTACCGAGAAGCAGGATGCTATACACAAATTAGCCATTCTAACTTCACCGTTTGCGATAATTGCAAGCTTTTCTATTTTTTCGTTATCCCATGGGAAGAATCCCTGCAATTGGGTGCAGAAGCGATGATTGATTTCCTCGATTATCTGATAGATACGCGGAAGTAAGCTCTTCATAAGGTCAATAGTCCAGCGCTCAAGCGCCTCTGCCATAACTGTGTGGTTTGTATATGCCATGCAGTTTGAAACAATTTCCCAGGCTTTATCCCATCCGTAACCCTCTTCGTCTATGAGGATACGCATGAGCTCTGGAATTGCGACTGTGGGGTGTGTGTCATTAATATGAATGACTGCTTTATCAGCAAAATTATCCAACGTGCCGTACTGCTTTTTATGCTTTTTTACAATGCTTTGGATTGTAGCTGAAACAAAGAAATACTGCTGTTTTAAGCGTAGAGATTTACCTTCTGGATGCGCGTCCTCGGGATAGAGGATTTTTGAAATCGCCTCGCACATCGCCTGCTGCTCAACAGCTCTTACATACTCACCTCTTGTAAAGAGCGCCATGTCAAGATTCTGCTTGGATTTAGCACTCCACAGACGCAGAGTATCTACAGTATTGCTGCGGAAACCTGAGATAAGCATATCATGCGGAACCGCAACAACTGAGGAATAGTCACGGTGCACAAAACTCATACGACCGTTTTCAAAAACAGTTTCTATCCAGCCACCGAAGCGCACTTCCTGAGAATCCTCAAGTTGAGGAACGAGCCATGCGTTTCCGCTTCCGCGCCAATCATCAGGAAGCTCGACTTGCATACCGTCAACTATACGTTGCTTGAAAATACCATACTCATACAGTATTGAAAAGCCACTCGCAGGATATTCCAAAGATGCAAGCGAATCCATATAGCAGGCTGCAAGGCGACCTAAGCCGCCGTTACCCAGACCTGCATCGCGTTCTACATTGAGTACATCATCTAAATTTACACCTAAGTCATCAAGTGCTTTTACAAATGCTTTATCTATTTCTAAATTATATATGTTATTGAGCATGCTTCTGCCTATTAAAAATTCCATAGACAGATAATAAATTTGTTTTGCATTCTGCTCCTCTGCTTTATCTTTAGTTGCCACCCATTTTTCCATCATAAGGTCACGCACTACATACGCACATGCACTGTAGAGCTGCTCGTTTGTAGCTTCATTTGCTTCTTTTCCGAAGTGGCGCTGGAGCTTTCCTGATATCAGGGTCTTAAGCTCTTTGGGAGTAATCTGTTTATTCATTCAATCTTACCTCACAAAACCGAGTAAAACTACGGGATTATCTTAGAATTAATTATTTAAGTAATGCTTTATAAAGGTCCGCATATTGTTTTGCGGATTTTGTCCAACTGAAATCGCAGAGCATTCCCTGCTTTACCAGTGCTGACCACGTCTCCTTATCTCTGTAAAGCTCACAGGCTTCACGGATAACATGGAGCATATCGTGTGCATTGTAATTGGTGAAAGAGAAACCGTTGCCTTCTCCGCTAAAGCGGTTATAGGGTATGACGGTATCCTTTAGACCTCCGGTCTCACGAACTATCGGAATAGTTCCATAAGATAAAGCTATCATCTGAGCGAGTCCGCAAGGCTCTGATTTTGAAGGCATCAGGAACATATCCGATGCTGCATAAACTTTTTGAGCCAAGTCCGTATTAAAGACTATATTTACAGAAAGGCGATGCGGATACTGCCACTGCTTATCGCGCAGGAACTGTTCATATTTCCAGTCGCCGGTGCCTACTACAACAATCTGAATATCGTCTCCGAGCATCTCATCGAGTACTGCTGAAATCAAATCGACACCTTTATGTGATACCAGACGAGTAATTATAGCTATCATCGGAACATCTGCTTTTTCCGGAAGATTAAGCATTTTCTGGAGCTCACGCTTGTTCTTTGCTTTGCCTTTTAAGTCATCTGCCGAAAATGCGGTAAACAGACGTTTGTCAGTTTGCGGGTCATAGAGTTTTTTATCTATTCCGTTTACTATTCCTGAAAGTTTACCCTGCTCATAGTTTAAGATTCCGTCTAAACCGTGAGCATATTCGGGTGTTTTAATCTGTTCGGCATATGTTTTGCTGACAGTTGTTACTCTGTCTGAGCACAGTATCGCAGATTTCATAAAGTTAACTGCGCCCTGATGTTCAATAAAGCCATTGTCAAATTCAGCTTCGGAAATGCCGAGAACATTCTGTACGATTTCACGACCAAAAACACCTTGATACTCTATATTATGAATTGTAAATACGGTTTTAATCGCATTGTAAAAATCGTTTGAGTGATAAATAAGTTTTAAGTACACGGGAATCAAAGCGCTCTGCCAGTCATGACAATGAATTATATCGGGTTTCAGCTCAACATGCGGCAGCATTTCAAGAACTGCGCGCGAAAAGAAAGCAAAGCGCTCAGCATCGTCGTAACAGCCGTAAAGCATATCTCCGCGTTTGAAATAGTATTCATTGTCGATAAAATACCATGTAACGCCATTTTCTTTCATTTTAAAGATTCCGCAGTACTGGTTTCTCCACGCTACCGGGACAAATATGCTTTTTACAAATGTCATTTTATCCCGGTACTGCTGTGCAATTTTCTCATACAGCGGGATAACAACGGAAACCGAACGGTTTCTGTTGGCAAGTGATGGCGGAAGTGAACCTATAACGTCACCTAACCCACCGGATTTAACAAACGGAGCAGCTTCGGAGGCTGCAAATAAAATGTTCGTCATGTATTACAAACTCCCTTCGGATATTAAATTTCGGCATTTTTTTCTAGAACTACAGGATACGATTCTGCACCGACTATTGTTCTGTTTTCGCCAACTGTAACCATTTTATCGGTTATACAGTGCTCGACCAAAGCCCCTTGTAAAATTTTTCCGTCCTGCATAATAATAGAATTTTTTACAACGGCGTTTTCTTCGACAATTACACTGCGGAAAATGACCGAGTTTTCAACACGGCCTTTTATTATGCAACCGTCAGCTATAAGTGAATTTTCGACATATGAACGGTTTCCGTAATATGTTGGGACCTCGTCACGGACCTTGGTGAGTATCGCGCCGTTTTGGAAAAGCACGTTTCTAACAGCAGGATCAAGCAAATCCATATTCGTTTTTCTAAAGGTATCTACAGAGTCAATCTGCTCAACATAGCCTTCATAGGAATACGCATAGATATCAAGGTCGTTGCACATATCCTGAATAATGTCGCGCTCAAAGCTCAAACGGTTGTGAGCGGCGCACTGACTTATAAGGAAATCCAAAAGCTCACGCTCGATAATAAACGTCCCCAAAAGCATATTGCTGTGCAGTTGGATAGTCTGATTTATTGCGACATCCGTTATGCGCCCTTCATTATTTATCTGAAGAAATGTGTTATCACGGAATCTGCTTTGCTCAAAAACATCTTTCTGGTACAAAACCGTCATATATGCATGCTTTTCAATATGGTATTCAAGCATTTCATTAAAATCTATATTTGCAACTATATTTGCATCGGTTACAATTATATACTTGCTTTCACAGTTGCGGATATAGTTTATTATCCCGTGCAGGGCTTCTATTTTCCCCGCATTAGGCTGAAAACCGCCCGGCATTGTTCCGACGGATGGCGGGAGAATTGAAAGCCCGCCTTTTTTGCGGTTCAGGTCCCATTCCTTGCCGGACCCTATATGGTCCATAAGTGAATAGTAATTGCTCTTGGTAACTACTCCCACGTCGCGCACTCCTGCATTAACAAGGTTAGACAGAGCGAAATCTATAAGGCGGTATCTTCCGCCAAACGGTACTGAAGCAACTGTTCTGTCATTGGTGAGTTCACGCATTGCGTCGCAACGGTCTTGAGCGAGGATAATTCCGGTTACGTCTTTCATATTCTCACCTCATTTCCACAAATGTCTTCCTCTACTATACTTCCTGCTTCTACACAGGAGTTATTACATATGTTGAGCATGCTTCCAATAACGGTAATCTGTTTTTCCTCACCGTTTTCAGGGCTTTTTCCGATATGCGCGCCGTCTCCGATGATTACGTTTTCTGCAACGATGGAATATTCTATCTCAGCACCGTCGCCTATCACAGTGCCCGGCATTATAATGGAGTTGCGTATTTTTGCACCTTTCCCTATTTTCACGCCGTAAAAAATTATTGAGTTATAGACATTTCCGTACACTTCGCAACCTTCGGCTATCATAGCTTCGGAAACTACAGCACCCGGTGCCACATACTGAGGTGGCTGGATTGGGTTTCTTGCATAAATACGCCATGCAGGGTCATGCAGTTTAAGTCCGCTCTCAGGCTTTAGTGCATCCATATTCGAATCCCACAAGCTCTCTATTGTTCCGACATCTTTCCAATATCCCAGATATTCATACGCAAACATTCTGCACTCGTCTTCAAGCATTCGGGGGATAATGTTTTTTCCGAAATCATTGCTGCTTTCGGGATTTGCATCATCTTCAATAAGATATTTTCTGAGCATTTTCCAAGAGAAAATGTACACACCCATGGAAGCTTTGGTGCTCTTAGGCTCTTTCGGCTTTTCCTCAAACTCGTATATTGATCCGTCTGGGTTTGTGTTCATTATTCCAAATCTTGATGCTTCCTGAAGGCTTACATTGATTACAGCTATAGTGCAGTCCGCCTTTTTCTTTTTGTGCTCACTAAGCATCCATTCATAATTCATTTTGTATATGTGGTCACCCGATAAAATGAGAACATACTCAGGGTCGTATCTGTCGATAAAGTTGATATTCTGATACACAGCGTTGGCAGTTCCCTTGTACCAGTCACCCCGTGTGCTGGTCATATACGGCGGCAATATTGCACAACCGCCGTTGGCACGGTCTAAATCCCACGGCTGACCGTTACCGATGTAACTGTGCAGTTCAAGCGGTTGATACTGAGTAAGAACGCCGACGGTATCAATACCCGAATTTATGCAGTTTGAAAGAGGAAAATCGATTATACGATATTTCCCTCCAAACGGAACCGCCGGCTTTGCGACATTCTTTGTAAGGACACTCAGACGACTTCCCTGGCCGCCTGCCAAGAGCATTGCGATGCATTCTTTTTTTCTCAACATATCGTTTTCCACACCTCGTTTAAAGTTTTGAAATTTTAGCTTTTTTCGTTTTTTTAGCAGGTGGATTTTTCTTAAAGAACAATACGCTCATTGGGGGTAGATTAAGTGTTATTACATTTTCGTATTCGCGGAATTCGCCCTTTTTACTGCGTATTGCGCGAGGGTTTGAAGTTCCGTTTCCGCCGTATTTTTCCAAATCGCTGTTGAATATTTCTTTATAGTAGCCCGGTTCAGGTACTCCAAGAACATATCCCTCTCTTAAAACAGGAGCAAAATTGCATATTGCAATTATTTCACTGCCATCTTTTGCTTTTCGGCGGAAAGATATGATGTTTTTATCATTGTCATCCGGATCTATCCACTGAAATCCTTCCCAACTGGTGTCAAGCTCCCAAAGCTCATTTGATGATAAATAGAGCTGGTTTAAGTCTCTAATATAGTTTTGGAATTTAGCGTGCATATCATACTGGAGTAAATTCCAGTCCAGACCCTGTTTATAATTCCATTCGATAAATTGCGCAAACTCATTTCCCATAAAGGAAAGTTTTTTACCCGGATGAGCTATCATATATCCCATCAGAGTACGAAGCCCTGCAAATTTGTTATTATATTCACCGGGTTGTTTTTCAATCAGTGAACGTTTACCGTGAACAACTTCGTCGTGAGATAGTGGTAAAATGAAGTTTTCGGAGAAAGCATAAGTCATTGAAAACGTCAGATTATTATGGCAATGTTTTCTGAATATCGGGTCAGTTTCGATGTATCTGAGGGCATCATTCATCCATCCCATATTCCATTTCAAGTGAAAACCGAGCCCTCCTACGTCAGGCGGCATAGTTATCATCGGCCATGCGGTTGACTCTTCGGCTATCATTAGTATATTCGGATACGCTTTTATAAGCTCAGAATTTAGTTTTCTTAAAAATGCAATTGCTTCGATATTTTCTTTTCCGCCGTATTGATTGGCACGCCACTGCCCATCTCTTTTGCCATAGTCAAGATAAAGCATGCTTGCAACCGCGTCTACACGTATTCCGTCAATATGGAAATACTCCGCCCAGAAGAATGCACTGGAAATCAGGAAGCTCTGAACCTCGGTTTTTCCAAAATCAAATATACGTGTTCCCCAATCCGGATGTTCACGCTTGAGTGGGTCTTCGTATTCGTACAGGCAGCTACCGTCAAATTCATAAAGTCCGCAAGCATCCTTCGGGAAATGCGCGGGAACCCAATCTAAGATAACACCGATTCCGTTCTGGTGGCATTTATCAACAAAATACATTAAATCGCGAGGCTCACCGTAACGCGATGTTGCTGCGAAATAACCTGTGACCTGATACCCCCATGAACCGTCAAAAGGATACTCGGATACCGGCATAAGCTCTATATGGGTATATCCCATTGACTTTACATACGGTATAAGCTCATCAGCGAGTTTGCGGTAGGAGTAGAAGTTTCCGTCCTCGTACATGCGCCATGAAGCGAAATGGACTTCGTATATATTCATTGGCGAAGAAGTAAAATCACGGCCTTTTATGTATTTAGCCCATGATTTGTCTCCCCACTTATAGCCGTCAAGCTCATATATTTTTGAAGCGGTAGCCGGACGCGTTTCAGCGTGGAAAGCGTACGGATCGGCTTTCATCTCGCATCTTCCGTCTGAAGAGGTTATTGCATATTTGTATGAATCAAACTCCTTTAGTCCGGGGATAAAGAGTTCCCATATACTGCCGTCATTTTCCATTCTTTGCATGGGATTTGCAGATACATCCCATGCATTAAAATCTCCGCAAACCGAGACTGCTACAGCATTTGGGGCCCATACCCTGAAGATAACACCATGAATTTTTTCTTTTGTTTGAAAGTGTGCACCCAGAAACTTATAAGCTCTGTAATTTGTACCTTCATGGAAAAGATACGCGGGTATTTCCATCGAAAGCTCGTCTTTTGTTTTTGCCATTTCATACACCACCGTCCTGAATTATTTTTAGAAAAACAGGAAAATCATTTAATCTTTTTAATTAATTATATCACTTTAGCCAGTTTTATGCAACCTACAGAGGTTTCCAATTGATTTTACGAATACGAATATAATGTTTTAAATTTTTTATAATAGTTTCAATTGTTAAATAAACTGCCATTTTGAACGCAGATTATTTTAACAAAATCCACACATCAAAATGACAGTCTATTTATCAAAACAAATTTGCAAAAAAGTCCTTTATTTTATCCGAAAGCGATTTTACCTCTATTATATCAGAAACATCCATGCTGACTATGTCACTTTTTGAAAGTATCTCACCATTATAGATAAGCCTTGCCTCGCCTATTTTTTGATATTTTCGCACAGGAGCATAAATAAAACGCGGTAAATATACTTCAATATGAGCCTTTTGGGTATTGTTTTTTGATTCCACCATATATATATCTTCTGGAACGCTTACGTTAACGTATTTAGTTTTGCCGCTAACAACCGGTATTTTTGATAAAGTTTCTTCTTTATTCAAATATATTTGCTTACGATAGTTTAAAAAACCGTAATCGTACAAAGAGAGATGGTCGTTCCAATCATCGGGTGCAGAAAGTGTTACTGCAATAAGGCGCATACCGTCTTCTAAAGCGCTTGATACAAGGCAGCGCCCTGCTTTTTTTGTAAAACCAGTTTTAACGCCATTAATCCTATCTGACATCCTGAGAAGTTTATTGTGGTTTATAAAGGTTCTGCCTTCGCCTTGATATGATGTTTTGGATACAATATCGCAAAAAGTTGTGTTTTTCATTGCGTGGGCGGTTAATAGAGCCATATCATATGCGCTTGAGTAATGCATATCCGATGGCAGTCCGTTCGGGTTTTGAAAGTTGGTATTTTTCATTCCGAGCTGTGCTGCTTTTAAATTCATTAATGATACAAAAGCATCTACATTGCCGGATATGTAATTTGCAAGTGCTACAGCGGCATCGTTACCTGATTGGAGCATTAGCCCATGAAGCAGAGTATTTACCGTAATCTCCTCGCCGGGCTTGAGGTATATAGATGTCCCTTCGGCACCGGTATATTCAGGCTTAATATGAACAACTTCTTGAAGATTTGCGTTTTCAAGTGTTAATAATGCAGTCATTATTTTTGTGGTTGATGCTATCTCGCGCTGTGTGTGCATATCTTTCTGATATAGTATTTTGCCGCTTTCCGCATCATACAATACGGCTGATTTTGCAGACACTTCAACAGCATGCACTGTAAGGAAAAAACAAGAAATTAAAGAAAGAAGAACCGTTGCTTTTTTTAACAATTAAAAATCACCAACTCCCCAGACGTTCTTTTTACAAGAACTATCATACGAGAGTTGGTGATTTATTATGCATCTTCTTTGGGACTCTTGTCTTTTTTTACATAGTCACTGATTTTATCAATAACATCCGGAACCATTTCCACAAGACGATCCACCGTTGTGTTCGGTGCAGTCGCCATTGGTAAAAGCTTCACATTGCCTTCGCTTACAACGAGAAATGCAATCGGAACAATAGATACGCCGGCACCTGAGCCACCGCCAAACATAATAGGGGCTTCTTGGTTCTTTGCACCGAAATCAGAACCGCCGGATGCAAAACCGAAAGAAACCTTTGAAATAGGAATAAGTGTTATGCCGTCCTGCGTGCTGATAGGGGTTCCGACAATCGTGTTCACATCCACCATATTGCGGAGTTTCTCCATTGTGACCGACATGATGTCTCCCAAAACATGCTCTGCCATTTAATTCATCCTTTCTCAATTAAAAAATCAGTTTTCGTTAACTGTTTTTTGCAATTTAATATATTTATATACTGCATGGAAAGCTAAGTTAAGTAACTGCGCAACGGTAAGTGATAGCTTAATATCCATAAATGCTACTGTTTTTTGCGCGGAAAAATCCGCATTCACGGATACTTTCTTTTCTTTTATTATAAATAGATTTTCCAAAATTGCAAGCATTACACCAACTGCGGCACCCGAACTGCCGAAAATCAAAGCGGTTCTAAAAGGATCTTTGGAGGCGGTCGTTATATCAAGAGTTAACTTATCGACATACAATTTTTTTCTGAGCCTTTCAGAAAGTTCTTTTGTAAGTTTTAAAAGATCAAGTATTTTTGAAAAGTCCCCACCTTTTTTTTCTTTTATACTGTTATTTTCTTTATTGGCCTTTTTGATTTTCTTCTTTTCGTTCGGGTAAATTCCAAATTTTAAAAAGAGCACGTTTAAAAACACTTTTGCGCCATCTTCACTGTACACAAAGCGCACACGAACACGCATAAGCCCGATAAGCACCGCAATTATTACAATGACTGATGAGATGAGCAAAAATGCTTTCACTACTCCTCCACCTCCGAGGTCTGCAAAAACGTAAGCTGTTCCATACCGTCCTCATCAAACTCCGGAAGTTCGGGTAACTCTTCCACTGATGAAAGACCGAAAGCCCTTAGGAAATCTTTAGTGGTTCTGTAGAGTATCGGGCGACCCGGAACATCTAAGCGCCCTGCTTCGGTTATAAGACCTTTTTCCACCAGGGTATAAACAGAATACGAACTGTCTACTCCGCGGACTTGCTCAATGTATGCGCGTGTTACCGGCTGGCGGTAAGCGATAATTGATAGGACCTCCAGAAGCGGTGGAGAAAGATGAGCTGCCTTACGCGTTTCAAGTATTTTGCGTACTGCTTCAGAATACTGCGGATTTGAACACATCTGATATGAGTTATCCAAGCGAATTATTCTTATGCCGCGCTGATCAAAGCTGTAATGATCCGTCAAGTTTGCGATTATGCGCTCAACAGTTTCGGGTTCAACTTCCAAAACCTCGCTCAATCGGTCGATGCTTACCGGATCACCTGCGGCAAACAGTATCGCTTCTATTGTTTTTTCAATCTCCTGAATTTCCATTTTTCATCCCCACAAGAGTTATTTTCTGTTCGGAATCGTCCGAAATTTTTACGCGATTTGATTTACACAGCTCCAAGACTGCAAGGAAAGTTGCAACAACTTCCGAGCGTGTTTCGACTTTTTTGAAAAGTCCACGAAAGCTTGCAGCTCCGGCGGATGCAAGGCGTTTAAGAATAAAAGCGACTTTTGAGCTTACCGAATACACCTCGCGTCCGACTATTCCTGAAAAATTACTTACAGGTGGCGGCATTTTGCGCTCAGCACGGTCAAGCATGCGCAAAATCGCGTTTGAGAGATCGGTTTTATTATGGACATATCTGTACTTTTTATCTGGTTCAAGAGGCTCCTGCTGCTTTACAAATATGTCCTTACCTATTTCATACCGGTTATGTAGAACACCGCTTACTTCTTTAAATTTCTGATACTCAAGGAGCATTTGAACAAGTTGCGCACGCGGGTCTTCCTCAGCTTCTTCCTCTTCGTATCGTGGTAAAAGCATTTTGGATTTTATATAGAGCAAGTGCGCACTCATTGCAACAAATTCACTTGTGATATTTAAATCACGCACTTTCATTTCCTCAAGTGCTTGATTGTACTGCTCGAGTATCAGCGCTATGGGAATATCGTAAATATTTACTTTATTCTTGCTGATTAAGTGCAGCAACAAATCAAGCGGACCGTCAAAAACGTCCAAATGATATGTAATCGCTTCCATATCATTAATTTCCTTTCGTTAAAAAATGAGTGAATACATCCCTCTATAAAGAGCATTGGCAAGAAAGTTGATTACCCTGTCAAATGGGCTAAAATTAAGAAGAAGGATAAGAATTAAAATACCGTACTGCTCATATCTGAGTATTTTATAATATACCCTGTCAGACAGAAACGCATTTAGTATTTTAGAACCGTCAAGTGGCGGAATCGGAATGAGATTAAAAACCGCAAGTCCAACGTTTAACGACGCGAGGAGCGAAAAAAACGCAATAAAAAATTCCAAGACATTATATACTAATTCGTTACCTGCAGGAATAAGAATAATTAGGCGTATCATAATAAAAGAAAAGAGTGCAAATATTATGTTAGATAGTGGTCCTGCAACCGCGGTAACCGCCATTCCGGCTTTGCGTTTTTTAAAATACATAGGATTTACCGGCACCGGTTTTGCCCAGCCAAACCGGAATAAAACCATGCATATAAGACCGACAGGATCAATATGACGTATTGGATTGATAGACAGCCTGCCAGAGTCTTTTGCGGTTCTGTCCCCCAACAAATAAGCGGTATATCCGTGAGATATTTCGTGAAACACAACGGTTAAAAGTGCTGCAGGGATAACAAGCCAATTATACCCATTTAAAAGGCCCGAAATACGATACATTATATTTTGCAATATACCCAAAATGAAAAAACTCCTTTTATGCAAAAGCACTTTTATAGTATTATACCAATTTTCCCCGAAAAAGACAAGAAAATATCTACAAATAAAAAAAGCTTATCTTCTTGTTATTTTTTCGGGGGTATGTTAGAATTATTTAGGTTATTTTTGTTATGGAGGTAAATGTTATGTCGAACTTTACTAAAATCCCGGTAGAAGATATAAAAGATAACCCTTTTACCCTTATAGGTAAAGAATGGATGCTTATAACCGCGGGTGAAATATCGGATTTTAACACGATGACCGCTTCATGGGGCGGTGTAGGTGTTCTTTGGAAGAAAAACGTATGTTTTCTCTTTGTTAGAAAAAGCAGATACACTTATGAGTTTTTGGAAAGAAGCGATAATATTACCCTTTCTTTCTTCCCAGAGGAATACCGCAAGGCACTGAGTTTTTGTGGAACCAACAGCGGACGAGAAGTTGATAAGTGCAAAGAAACTGGTCTTGTTCCGGTTGAGACTGAAACAGGTTCTGTTTCCTTTAAGCAAGCGAAACTTATTTTAAATTGCCACAAGCTTTACTATCAGGATATTACACTTGACAACGCTCTCGATGATGAGATTAAAGCTAATTACAGTGATGGAGATATGCACCGCGTGTACTACTGTGAAATCACAGAAGCATATAAAAAATAAATTTTACAAAGGAGCGTTTTAACATGAAAGCAATAGTTCTTGCAGCAGGCAAAGGAAAACGTCTACAGAGCGAAAGTTTTAACCTTCCCAAAGTTCTCCGTCAGGTAAAAGGAAAATCCTTGCTTGAATATTCGCTTAACAATGTAAACTTTATTCCGCAGGACGACACAGTTATAGTTGTTGGCTACAAGCGCGAGATGGTTCAAGAGCAGGTTAAGGGCGAGTATAAATTTGCAGTTCAGGAAGAACAACTCGGTACAGGTCACGCAGTAGCAAGCGCTGAGTCTTATTTTGACGGATATACAGGCGATGTTCTTATTCTCTACGGAGATATGCCGATGCTAAAGCGCGAAACCTATCAGGCTCTTATGAACACCCACCGTGAAACCGGAGCTGACTGCACTTTGCTTACTGCAGAGTCTAATTCTTGCCTGGCATACGGAAGAATTATCCGCGAAAACGGAAAAGTTGCAAATATTGTTGAGCAGAAAGATTGCACTCCTGAGCAGCTTAACATACGCGAACTCAACGTTGGTGTATACGTTTTTAAAGCAGATTTACTCTTTAGCAACTTAAAAAACTTAAAAAATGACAATGCGCAGGGCGAATACTATCTCACGGATGTGCCGAAGCTTCTTATTGAGCAGGGCAAAAAAGTAGAAGCTTATATGATTGGTGATACATGCGAAATTTACGGTGTTAATACCCTGGAAGATTTAGCTTTTTGTGAGGCAAATATTGATTAATTTTTCCTCTTGCTTATATGAGAATATTTATTCTGAATTTGTACATACTGTCAGTGAAACCTCATATAAGGAGTTGAAAATCATGTTAGATAAAACCGCTTTAATTTTAGTTATTATCGGCGCGCTTAACTGGGGTGCAATCGGACTTTTTGGGTTTGATGCGGTCGCTTATCTGTTCGGAGGTCAGGCATCGGTTATAAGCAGAGTTATTTACGCTCTTGTCGGTGTTGCCGGTGTTTGGTGCATATCACTTCTCTTCCGCGAAAATGCGGTAGCCGATAATATATAAGAGAAACTACAGGTAGCTAATTACAGCTTTGCTTATAAAAGTAAAGCTGTAATTTTTTTATTTTCGGAGAATAATTCATTTAAATATATTTTTTATTGTGATATACTTTACATTGTATAAGATAACAAAGGTGGTTGTTGTTTTATGGATATGAAAAATTACGTTAAATTTATTATAACTAAACTCAAGGAATTATATCCGCAAGCCGAATGTTCGCTCGAGTATGAGCATGCCTATCAGTTACTTTTCTCTGTACGTCTTGCAGCGCAATGTACGGACGCGCGAGTTAATATCGTTGCAAAAGAGCTTTACACTAAATTCCCGACTCTTGAGGCATTTGCAAACTGCGATATAAAGGAGCTCGAGGAGGTAGTGAAACCCTGCGGTCTTTTCCGCACAAAAGCACGTGATTTAAAGGCCTGCGCTGCGGAGTTAATAAATCGTTTCGACGGTAAGGTTCCTGATAATATGGATGATTTGCTCTCTCTTCCCGGTATAGGGCGAAAGACTGCAAATTTAATTTTAGGCGATGTGTATAATAAGCCTGCAGTAGTTGCTGATACACACTGTATACGCCTCTCTAATCGACTTGGACTTGCAAATTCAAAAGACCCCAAGCAAGTGGAATTTCAACTTAAGAAGATTATACCACCGGATGAGCAAAACATGCTTTGCCATCGTTTCGTCTGGCACGGTCGTGCTGTATGCAATGCGCGCTCACCACGTTGCAGTGAATGCATTCTCGCATCTGAGTGCAGGACTGCTATGTTAAAAAAATAGTCCTCTTTTTAGTGACAAAAGGAGAATTAAAGATGGATAATTTTTCAATGTTTTATAATTTCCAAGCTCCCTTGTTGCGCGCGGACAGCGCGTTTGAAAAGGACGTTATGCCGTTTATGGTGTTTAAAACCATTGGCCCTGAGACGCAGTATCTGCATTCACATGACTACATACAAATGTGGTACATGCTTGGCGGAAGCTGTCAGCATCATTTTAATGGCAGAGATTTTATAATGCAAAAAGGTGACCTTTTCATTCTCCCACCCAACACTTCGCACTATATCACATGCGATTCAAATCCGGAAAATGAACTTATTACCTGTGAGTTTTCTGAAAGCTTTATAAACGAAAACGTTGGCGGTTCGGATAAAAACACTCTTTTTAATATAACATTTTTAGAGCCGATTCTTATAGACTATAATTTAATAAAACCTTCTATTTCCTTTTCCGGTGATGCGGCGAAAAACATTGAAAATATACTCAACGAATTGCTATATGAGTATCAAAAGCAGGATGTTTTCTTTTCTACGCTCATAAAAGCAAATATTTTAAAACTTTTAGCACTTATTGCACGTGAATATGAAAAGAATTTAACTGCTGAAAGAGACCTACTGTTAAATAAATACAGAACCGCAATTAATGATGCTCTTGATTATATTGATAATCATTATGCGGACAAATTGTATCTTGAAGATATATGCCGAATTGCACTGATGTCGCCAAGCTCATTTTCAAGCATTTTTAAGCAAATAACCGGTCATACCTTTACTGAATATCTTTTATATCTGCGCGTATTAAAGTCACGTACAATGCTTGAAAATTCCGAGCATTCCATATCTGATATATCGCGTGAATGCGGGTTTAACAACACTGAATATTTTCATAGAGCATTCAAAAAAGCTACGGGTATATCCCCGGGTCAATACCGTAAATTAAGGCAATCTGAATAAACAAAGGCTGTAAAGCATCATCATGCTTTACAGCCTTTAACGTTTTATTTAACTCCAAAGCGGAATATTGTAGTGTAATTAAAGATATCGCCTTTTCTTAGTACAGGTTGCGGGTAATTGGGATATTTAAGTGCGTTCGGATAAAATCCGGTTTCAAGGCATAATCCGGTGCGATAGGCATAGCACTTTCCTGCCTTACCCGGGGTTTTATTGTCTTCCAAATAATTTCCACTGTAGAACAGTATGCCAGGTGAGTTTGTATACACCTGCATGAAACGTCCGGTTGTATCCTCCTCTACCGCAGCAGCAAGGACAAGTGCTTTTCCAAATACAGGAAGAACGTAATTGTGGTCGTAGCCTTTGGTAATTTCAATTTGTTCACAACCGGAATTTATATCTCTGCCGATTGGCTTCATGGTGCTAAAGTCCATTGCCGGTTCCACTTGTTTAACCGTTCCGTCAACCATCCCATTTGCTTTTACAGGCGTGAATTCCTTTGTGAACAACTGCAGTTTGTGGTCTAAAATATCCTTGCCTGAATCATGCCCGCACAGATTGAAATAACTGTGATTTGTCAGATTGAGAGGTGTATCCGCATCTGACGTACATACATAATTAAGCTCCAGTGCATCTTCATCAGTCAGACGGTATTTGATTGACACATCAACATTTCCCGGGAAACCGTCCTCGCCGTCCGGAAGTATGCATTTTAAAGTGACTGAATTTTCATCTTCATTTATAGTTGAGTCAAACAGCTTAGAGTCAAGCGCTATGGGGCCGCCGTGCAGCATATGTATGTCCTGATGGTTTGCAGGAACTTTATACTCTTTACCGTTTAAGGTAAACACTGCATCCTCAATTCTGTTAGCTACGCGACCTATTACAGCACCTAAATAGGCACCTTTTGTGCGGTAATACTCAGGGTTATCATAACTTAACACTATATCATCCATTTTACCGTTGCGGTCAGGAACGAGTATTGACACGATAGATGCAGCGACATCGCAGATTTTTACCGTCATGCCGTTTTTGTTTATAAGTGTAAACAAATACGAATCCCTGCCGTCATTGAGTTTTCCAAACAGTTCTTTTTTAATTGGCATAATTACCCTCCTCTGTTGAATTACATGATTTTTTGTTAGTATAACATATTTCTAATAATTGTACAAGTTAACATTAAACTTACGTACATTTATAAAAAAGTAAGTTGAAAAACAAGGTGATTTACTTGCAAAGTTTTATGCAAAATAGTATAATACTATCATGAATTTTCAAGGTTAATGCATGAGGTGAAAAACAATTGCAAATATATAAAAAGGATTATTTTGTAGGCCCAGGAGAAACAGATGTTTTCAACCTATGTCGCCCGTCCTCCCTGCTTATGTTTCTGCAGGATGCTGCAACTGCGCATGGTGAAACAATCGGTTTAACGCGAAATGAGCTTATTGAAAAGCATAATACAGTGTGGGTTCTCGCTCGCCTCAAGTATGAGCTTAACAAGCCTATATCAAACGGTGATGTCGTTAATTTAAAAACATGGAACCGCGGTTTAAAGGGCGTTATGTTCTACCGTGATTTTTCCTTGTGTGTAAATGGTGAAATTATAGGAAAAGCAACGCAAGTGTGGGTTCTTGCAGATGCACAAACGCATCGAATAAAGCGCCCGAGCGGTATCGATGTTTTGTCTCCGCAATCTGCAATTTCATTTCCTGAGTATGAGATTAATATAGGTAAATTAACACGTCCTGATAAGCTTTTGCGCGCTTTTGATAAGGTTATACGTTATAGCGACCTTGATATGAATATGCATCTTAACAACACAAAATACGCAGATTTATGCTGTGATGCAGTATGTTACCAACAGCTTTCCGGAAAGTTTTTGTCCGGTTTACAAATTAATTATTTGCAGGAATGTCGCGTCGGAGATTGCATTGTTATTAATAGTGCAAACACCTCTCCTGTCGACTCATTCGTTTGCGGAATCGGGATAAATGATGAGAAAAACATATTCTTTGAAGCTGAGCTTTCTTTTTCCGAGCTTTAACGCAGTTTTTCGCCACAGTTACAATAAAATCGCTTGACAAACGCTGTCTGTTATTGTACAATAGCGTTTAATATAAAAAATAAAGAAAGGGCGCGTGAGTACATGGCTAACATAGGTTTTGAAGGTAAAATTGTCGGCGAAGGTTTAACCTTTGACGATGTTCTGTTAGTGCCTTCGAAAAGTGAGATTCTTCCCGCAGATATTAATGTTTCTACTAATTTAACTTCTAAAATTAAATTGAATATTCCGATTATGAGTGCAGCTATGGATACGGTTACTGAGGCACGTATGGCAATCGCTGTTGCACGTGAAGGCGGCATCGGTGTTATTCACAAAAACATGTCCATCGAAGACCAGGCAAACGAAGTTGACATGGTTAAGCGTTCTGAAAACGGTGTTATCACTCACCCGTTCTTCTTGAGCCCGACTCATACATTGACTGACGCTGATGAACTTATGGCAAAATATCGCATCTCAGGTGTACCGATTTGCGAAAACGATCGTTTGGTAGGTATCATAACCAACCGCGATATCAAGTTTGAAACAGATTATAACCGCCCTATTTCCGAAGTTATGACC
>JAZRUF010000063.1:0-8337 GCA_045652405.1 Eubacteriales bacterium
ATGCGCCGCAAGAAGAAACTGCTCGAAGAGAAGCAGGGACCTGTTCTCCTCGATGTTCTTACTTACCGCGTAACCGGACATTCTCCGTCCGACGCTTCAAGCTACCGTACTGCAGAGGAAATCGAGGCATGGGTAAAGGAAGATGTGCTTGAGGCATACAGCAAGAAGATGGTCGATGCAAAGATTGCAACTCAGGCTGAGTTTGACGCTATCCGCGCAGATGTAAAAGACCTCATTACCAAGGCTTGCAAGCTGGCTGTTGATGAGAGCGTTTCTCCGCGTATGGACCTCAATAAGGACCCGGATGCGATTGAGAAAATCATGTTCTCTAACCAGAAGGTTGCTAAGATGGAAGACCGTCCCTGTGATGTTCTCATGCCGAAGGAAGAGAACCCGCGCGTACAGCAGATTGCTAAGAAGGTACGCTTTGCATATGACGAAAAGGGAAAACCTGTTTCCAAGAACAAAGTATATCAGTTGCGTGACGGTATCTTCGAAGCAATAATTGATAAATTCTATGAGGATCCGACTCTTGTTGCATACGGCGAAGATAACCGCGATTGGGGCGGAGCGTTTGCAGTATACCGTGGCCTGACCGAGGCAATTCCGTATCATCGCTTCTTTAACTCACCGATTTCTGAGGCGGCTATCGTAGGTAGCGCAGTAGGTTATGCAATGTCCGGCGGACGTGCTATTGTTGAGCTTATGTACTGTGACTTCTTAGGTCGTGCAGGTGACGAGGTGTTCAACCAGTTGGCTAAGTGGCAGTCCATGAGTGCGGGCATACTTAAGATGCCGGTAGTTCTGCGTATCTCCGTAGGTTCCAAATACGGTGCACAGCACTCTCAGGACTGGTCAGCAATGATTGCGCATATTCCGGGACTCAAGTGCGTATTTCCGACCACTCCGTACGATGCTAAGGGTCTTATGAATGCTGCTCTTGCAGGAACTGACCCGGTTGTATTCTTTGAAAGCCAGCGCATCTACGATGTCGGCGAGCAGTTCCACGAAGGTGGAGTACCTGAGGGATACTATGAGATTCCGCTCGGCGAGCCGGATGTTAAGAAGGTTGGTACTGATGTTACTATTCTTACCATCGGTGCAACTCTCTACCGTGCACTTGACGCAGCAAAGATACTGGAAGAGAAGTACGGCATCTCTGCAGAAGTAATTGACGCACGCTCCATTGTTCCGTTTAACTATGACAAGGTTATTGAGTCTGTACGCAAGACAGGACGTATTGTTATGGCAAGTGACGCTTGTGCACGTGGCTCTATTCTCAAGGATATGGCACAGACCATCAACGAAGTTTGCTTCGATGACCTGGATGCACCTGTTGCAGTTGTCGGCGCACGTAACTGGATCACTCCGTGCTATGAGCTCGATGCTGACTTCTTCCCGCAGGCTGATTGGATTATTGACACTATCCATCAGAAGCTGATGCCTATTCCTGGATACGAGGCAAAAGGAAACTTCACCGAAAATGAAATGCTTCGCAGATCAAAACACGGTGTATGATTTTAATTGTAAATAAAAGTTTTGATACTTATTTTAACATGGCGGCCGAGGAATATTTCCTCGACCGTTGTGTTGATGATGTACTGATGTTTTGGCAGAACTCAAACACTATTGTAGTGGGAAAAAACCAAAACACTCTTTCGGAAATTGATTCTGATTTTGTTAAAGAAAAAGGAATAAACGTTGTCAGACGTCTTACCGGCGGCGGGGCAATGTATCAGGATGCAGGTAATTTGAATTTTACTTTTATCTGCAATAATTCCAGTGAGTGGTATAACGATTTTTCGCGTTTTACCGGACCTGTTATAAAAGCACTTTCGGCACTGGGTATAAATGCCGAGTCTTCCGGACGTAATGACATAACGGTAAACGGTCGGAAAATATCAGGTAATGCACAGACTGTAAGAAATGGGAGACTGATGCATCATGGAACGCTTCTTCTGGAGTCAAATGTGGATGTTCTTTCAAAAGCATTGCGCCCTGATCGCGAGAAAATTAAGAGCAAGGCAATTGCGTCTGTCTCGTCAAGAGTAGCTAACATAAACGAGTTTTCGGATAAAAGAATAACCTGCAGTGATTTGATAGCTGAGATAAAAAATGCTGTCAAATCAGATTATCCGGATATAACCGATTATGTGCTTACTAAGGAAGATATTGAGGCTATAGAGCGTCTTGCAAAAGAAAAGTACAGTACATGGGAGTGGAATTACGGATACTCACCGAAGTATGACTTTTCTAAGAAACTTAAGTTTTCAAGCGGCATTGTTCAGACCTTTTTGAAGGTGGAAAACGGAACAATCAGCGATGCTAAAATATATGGAGACTTTTTTGGCATTTCCGAGATTGCGGATATGGAAGAAGCTCTTGTTGGAGTGCGGCATAATCCGGATGATATTTCCAAAATTATTGAAAAATTTGATTTAAACTTATATATTACCGGCATTTCATTTGACGAATTAATGCATGTGTTATATTAGAGAGAAGAGAGGGAAAACACTTTGAAAGCTGTGATGTATGGTGCGGGCAATATTGGCCGCGGATTTATAGGGCAGTTACTCAGCGAATCGGGTTACGATGTATCGTTTATTGATGTAAATATGCAGGTCATAGATGCAATAAACAAGCGTGGAGAATATACAGTTGAAATTCTTGAAAATGAGTCAAACCGTGAGGTTAAGGTTAAAAACGTTTACGGTGTAAACGGCATGGATGCGGATGCAGTTGCGCAGACGATTGCTGATGCGGATGTTATGGCAACTGCGGTTGGTGTAAATGTTCTTCCTCGTATTGCAGGCAATATTGCAAAGGGATTGCAGATGAGATGGCATAAAGGAAACACCGCACCGTTTAATATCATAATCTGCGAAAACCTTATAGGCGCAGATGCTTTTCTGACCGAAAAGGTAAAAGAAAATCTTTCTGCCGAGGAATGTGAGCAGTTTGATAAGTCAATCGGAATGGTTGAAGCATCTATCGGAAGAATGGTTCCGCTTCAGACCCCTGAGATGACTAAGGATGATGTTCTCCGCGTATGCGTTGAGCCTTACTGCAATCTTATTGTTGATAAGGATGCATTTAAGGGTGAGATTCCGCCTATTGAAAACATGTCTGCATATCCTAAGTTCCAGCTCTATATTGAGCGCAAACTCTTTATCCATAATATGGGACACTCAATGACTGCGTATTTCGGTAATTTGAAGGGATATGAGTATATCTGGCAGGCAATTGAAGATGCCGAAATTCGCGCAATGGTGCTTCACGGTATGATGGCATCTGCTGTGGCGCTTGCTGAGAAGTATGATGTACCGGTTGATGCACTATACGACCACGTAGGCGACCTTATTTACCGCTTTACCAACAAAAAGCTTGGAGATACGGTTTTCCGCGTTGGACGTGATTTAAAGCGTAAGCTTTCACCGGATGACCGTCTTGTTGGTGCAATGCGTACATGTAAGGAAATGGGTATAAAGCCTGTGTTCCAGTATGCTGCAATTGCGGCGGCTATGCGATTTACAATGGATGAAACCTCTAATCTTTCTCCTGAGAAAATCCTGACTCAGATTTCAGGGTTGGAAAAAAACTCAGAGGAGTACAACGCAATTATGGAATTTGTACCGCTCGCGGGTGAAAAGGATGCCTTGAGCAAAATGACTGCTAAGGCACTTAAAATGATAAGCGTTAAATATTAAGATAAAAGCTTGTGCTGATTAAATGAAATCAGCACAAGCTTTTTTACATGAGATTTTTAAGCTTTTCAAGTGCAGCACGTTCTATGCGCGACACTTGGACTTGAGAAATCTTTAAAATCTTAGCGGTTTTGTCCTGCGTCAGGCATTTGAAAAAGCGAAGATGAATAACCATTCTGTCGCGCTCAGGCAGGCTTGAAATGGCTTGGGAAAGGCAGATGTGTTCAAGGACGGTTTCCTCTATGCCCTCATTACCCAAAACATCTTCAAGGGTTTGACCGTCATCACCCGTCTCACGGTCAAGTGAGTCTACGGAGATTGCTGCATACTCAGCTTGGGCAATATCTTCAGGGGTAAGACCGGTAATTGATGAAAGTTCAGAGACCGTGGGTTCGCGCCCGAGTGTCTGGATAAGCTGCTCGCGCGCAAAGCGGATTTTTTGTCCATTTTCTTTTAAACGGCGGCTTACCTTAACGGTTCCGTCATCTCGCAAAAAACGGCGTATTTCGCCTGCGATTTTTGGCACTGCGTACGTTGAGAACTTGTTTCCCATTTCTTCGTCAAATCCGCGTATTGCCTTTAAAAGTCCAAGACACCCGAGTTGATATAAATCATCTGCATCTGCGCCACGTCCGAGAAAGCGACGCACGATGCTCCAAATAAGGCCGGAGTTTTCGCGGATAACTTTTTCGCAGGAAAGCTCATCTCCGGATTTTGCGGCGCGCAAAAGCTTGTACGTATCATTCAAATGCTTTGCCTCCCGCTCAAGCGTGTTGAGATGCGTTTTTTCATGATTACTGTTGTACCGCGACCTTGTTTTGAACGTACCTGCAGACCATCCATAAAGCTTTCCATAATGGTAAAGCCCATTCCTGAACGCTCAGAATCTCCGGTGGTGAACATTGGGGTTCTGGCTTTTTCAATATCTGGTATACCCAAGCCGCGGTCCTTAACCATTATTTCTATTGTGTTATCTTCAAAAAGTCGTACACGTATATGTATTTTTTCAACCGAGTTCGGGTATGCGTGGACAATGCAGTTTGTTACAGCTTCGCTTACTGCGGTTTTGATGTCGTTGAGTTCATCAAGTGTCGGGTCTAATTGAGCGGCAAAGGCTGCTACGGCAGAGCGAGCAAAACCCTCATTTGATGATTTGCTTATAAAAGAAATTGCAATTTCATTTGTGTGTTTCATTTTTTATATCTCCTTTTTTATTATACTTTCACATGATTTTCGGAGTTTATCGTGATTATTCTGTTTAGCCCTGCGGCGTTAATAACCTTGAGTGCTTGTGCAGGGACATTTGAAATTTCAAATTCTCCATCTAATTCCTGCATCCGTCTGTAAATATTTATTATTACGGCTATTCCGGAGCTGTCCATAAAGGTGAGTGCTGATAGGTCCAATACGGTTTTGTGCGGCAGTTCAAAGTCGATAATTTCACCGATACGGTTTATTGCGCTGCGTGCGGCATGATGATCTAATTCGCCGGCAAATTCCACGGTGAGATTTGTTTTGTCTTTTGTGCTGATGATTTTCATCGCATTTCCTCCTGTTTGTGATGTTTACTGCATATGCTTGTATTATATACATAGTAGGATGATAAATTTGTCATAAACTGTAATCTCATTGAAATAGGCATAAAAAAAAGACCGCAGCCTTAACTGCAGTCTTTAAAATGATTATTTTAGGAAGAAAAGCTCATCAAAGCGGTTAGATGAGTCAAAAACTTGATTGTACTGAAGCGAATGGTATAAATTGAGAGAGCTTTTGTACGGATTTTCAGAAACTAACGGAAATGCATTGCCGTTAAAATCCAAAATTCCTTGGGTACTGATTACCGGAATGGTCTTTAAAAGTTTGAGTAAATATTTATCATAGGAGGTAGTTTTAAGTCCTGCTGTTTTCAGAAGAATGGGTGCTAAAAAGTTAGGGCTTGTTTTTTGAATACCAAGCTCTACATTTTCTTTATTGCACCATAGCAGAAATGGAACGGTATATCGTTCAAAAGCGTTTTGGGGACTGATTCTATCGAAGGAGCCGTCGTCAATAGCAGGTTGATGGTCACCGAAAAAAAGTATATATGTAGGCATATCCTGCTTTTTGTAGTATTCTATTAAATTTTTTAACGCTTCATCGCTTTCTTTTACGAGGGAAAGATATTGGCGCATTTGAGGGAAAGAATCTGATTTAGGAAAAGAAACTTCTTCTTTGAAATTTTCGTATAAAATATCATATCCTAAATGGTTTTGCATTGTTACGCAAAATATAAATTGCGGAGTGGCAGAACTTTCGGTTATTTGGATTATTTTTTCGTATGTGGATTTGTCGCTTACAAATTGGCGCACTATTTCAGGTTCTGAAAAATCTTCTATACTTATAAAATTATCAAAACCAAGCAAGGGATATGCACGGTTTCTGTTCCAGCCATTTGCATAATATGGGTGTATAGCTGTAGTCGTATAGCCTTGAGCTTTCAATGTGGAGGCAATTGAAGGGGATTTTTTTGATACAAACTGCTGCATGGGGTAACTGCCGTTTCTTAACATAAAAGATGAGTTTCCGGTCAGAAAATCATACTCGGTATTACATGTTCCGCCACCGAAAACGGAGACTATCAAATCGCCTTTTGCACCTTCGTTGAAATTATGGAAAAATTCTAGTGGGTCACAGTTTGTTTTTAAATCTGAATACTGGCTCAAATCAGAAAAGGCTTCGTTCATTATAACGATGATGTTTGGGTATGTATTTGAATTCGGGGAAGAGTCATTTAATTTAATGGTTAAAAGATCTGTTGCGTTATAATTTTCAGGTGCCGGATTGTGCAGTATCTGAGTGTTTGAAATAAAGCTAAAGAGAAATCCGTTGTTTCTGGATGCGGAAACCGTATCCCAAAAATCATCACGATTTTCATTTGATGAAAATAGGCTGAAAATTATTATCGCTGTGGAAATAGCAGTCATAATTATGAGTGCGACAGAGCGTTTTCGTTTTACTTTTTTTACTGAAAAGAATAAAAAAAGTAAAATAATAATCCATAGCATAGAGAGTACCACGCTTAAATCTATTGGGAAGCTCATTGCGGGGAGTACATTAAACGCGGTTTTAGCAGCGAAAATATCCCATGGCTGAAATGATGAGTTACGAAATGATATTATATAATGATTAATAAGTCCTGAGAATATATAAACGATACCGGAAAAGAGTGCTGGAAACCTGATGGAGTTAAATATAAGATATAAAATCCACGTGGGAAGGGCGCAAATAAGATAGTTAATTACTACTATGTGTGGCGTGGTTAGAAAATTGCCTTGCAGGAACTCTATTATAATTAATGTAATAAACGGAGCGACAAACAAAAGAAAGTTTTTTGTTGCGCGTTGTGAAAAGAATAAATGTTGCAAACAAAACACCTGCTTTAATTGGGTTATTTATATACAAATTTTGCATACTCGGATGGAGTAAGCTTGTTTTTAATGCATGACGCTGAAAGGAGCAACATAATGGCGAATTCAAGAGGATTGGGATTTGAGCAATAGCAAAAAAACGCACCAACTTTCAGCTGGTGCGCTTTCTTGATGGCGGAGAGAGAGGGATTCGAACCCTCGATACCTTTAAAGGGTATACACGATTTCCAATCGTGCGCCTTCGACCAGCTCAGCCATCTCTCCAAATCACAGTTAATAATATTAAATTTTTAACACTTGAATATTATATATGCTAGGAGGAAATAAGTCAAGCAAAAATTTGTTTTTTTCTTTATTAAAAATTTTTTTCAAAAAAATTGAAATTTGCTATTGACATTATGCGTAAATATATGTATAATTAATTTCGCTGCTTCGCACTGAGGCAGTGAATGTGAAATGGGAGCATAGCTCAGCTGGGAGAGCATCTGCCTTACAAGCAGAGGGTCACAGGTTCGAGCCCTGTTGTTCCCACCATCACATGGCCCGGTAGTTCAGTTGGTTAGAACGCTAGCCTGTCACGCTAGAGGTCGTGGGTTCGAGCCCCATCCGGGTCGCCAGTTTGCCTCTGTAGCTCAGTTGGTAGAGCAGGGGACTGAAAATCCCCGTGTCGTTGGTTCGATTCCGACCGGAGGCACCATTTAATGCGGGAGTGACTCAGTGGTAGAGTGTCACCTTGCCAAGGTGAAAGTCGCGAGTTCGAATCTCGTCTTCCGCTCCATAAGCGACAGGAGTGTTTTTTATTTTCGCTCCTGTCGTGTAATATTATCACTTACTTTTACATAAGTTAATATAGATGGCGCCATAGCCAAGTGGTAAGGCAGAGGTCTGCAAAACCTCGATTCCCCAGTTCAAATCTGGGTGGCGCCTCCATAGAAACCGAATGATTTAGATGCCGTATTTTTATCATTCGGTTTTTTGTTTGATGTGAAGAAAATAATTTATCTTAAACTATTGAAAAGTTATATAATACATTTAAACTTAATAAATGGGAGCTTGTGATACAGGCTGAGAGGGAGGTAAAACCACCGACCGAGAACCTGATTTGGATAATGCCAACGTAGGGATGCCTGAACGAGAGTTTTAGGAATATCTAAGTTTACTTAGGAGTTACCAAATCGGTAGCTCCTTTTTTTGTTGCATTTTTGGGAGGTGATTAGAGTGGTTAG
>JAZRUF010000064.1:0-8307 GCA_045652405.1 Eubacteriales bacterium
ACAGGAGCATCTTTGAGAGTAGTTTGCCTATTCTGCCATAGCCACAGACTAAAACATTGATGCCGTGTATTGTCACATCCAGCTCGCGCATTGCGGCTTGAAGTGCACCCTCGGCTGATGGAATTGCATTTGCTGCATTAAACTCTTCTCGTTCAAGATAATCGTACAGCCGTACACCCATATGTCCTGCTTTTTCAAACAGTGAATGGTTTATTTTTCCGCCGATTACTGTTTGACCGGGGGAGAATAAATCAAATGTTTCGTTTATTGAATATGGGTCTGTTGCAAGCGGTGTATTTAACATTCCATCTTTTCCGGTGAGCGGCAACGGGAGTATTATACAGTCAACAGGATGTGAAAGCTCTTGAAAATTGTGAGAGCATTTTACTTTCTTTTCAAAATTATATTTTTCCAAAGCATATGCGCGTACGTCATGCCCATCGTCGGCAAGAAGATCTGCTAAATGTGCCTGACGCATGTCTCCGCCAACGACTGCAAAGGAAAGTTCTTTGTCCATAATCGCAGCCTCCGTTTCGTTTTCTCATGATATTATATTGCGGCATGAGGATATGAGTGAGAGGTTTTTATCAGGCGGGGAATTGATAAAGCAAATAACATTTAAAACAAATGAATAATATCTATCTGTGTTTTATCTGTATAAAACTACAAAAACTCTTATCTTGTAATAAATTTTCTTGATTTCAAAGGAAATTTGGGGTAAAATAATATATGACTTTTTGGATTTTGAGGTGTGTATTATGAAGTGCTCAGCCGGAGGAATGACAGTTGCACGGATTACCGTTGCGGAAAAGGCTTTTTTCCGTGTATACGCACGCCCTAATTTAGAATCTGACAGTCTGCAATAAGTGTCGCACTGCGACGCTTTTTCTTTTTTGATTTTGAAAGGAGGCAACGTAATTATGGCCAAAAAAGTGGCGGTTATTATGGGGTCGGACAGCGATTTCGGCGTTATGAAAAATGCGATTGCGCGCTTGAAAGAGTTTGGTATTGAATATCAGGTTCGTGTACTTTCTGCGCACAGAACACCGGCTCAGGCGGAAGCTTTTGCAAAGAGTGCTGAGGCTGAAGGCTTTGGAGTTATTATTGCGGCGGCTGGTAAAGCTGCGCATTTGGGAGGAGTTATTGCAGCATATACAACTCTTCCGGTTATCGGTGTTCCGATAAAAACATCCATGATGGGTGGGCTTGACAGTCTGCTTTCAATGGTACAGATGCCTAAGGGGATTCCGGTTGCTACCGTAGCTGTGGACGGAGCGGACAATGCGGCGATATTGGCGGCTCAGATTCTTGCTGTGTCAGATTTGCAGCTTAGTGAAAAGTTGCGTGCATTTAAAGTAAAAATGGAACAGGATGTTCTTGATAAAGATGTTCAAATTCAAAAGGAGGTTTCAACATTATGAAAAAAATGGAACAATTGTATGAGGGAAAGGCAAAGAAAGTTTATGCAACCGAGAATCCGGAGCTGTATATCGTAGATTATAAGGACGATGCGACGGCATTTAACGGTGAGAAAAAAGGTACTATCATGGGTAAGGGCGCAATAAATAACCGCGTTACCAATCACCTTATGAAGATGCTTGAAAACCACGGAATTCCGACTCATTTTGTAGAGGAACTTTCTGACCGTGAAACCGTTGTTAAGAAGGTTTCTATAGTACCGCTTGAGGTTATTGTAAGAAATATTGCCGCAGGTTCTCTTTCAAAGAGACTCGGTCTTGAAGAGGGAACAAAGCTCTCAAGCACGGTTCTTGAGTACTGCTACAAGGATGATGCACTGGGCGATCCGTTTATAAATGTTTACCATGTTCGTGCAATGAATTTGGCAAATGACGAGGAACTCAAGGCTATTGACACTTACTCTTTGAAGATAAATGAAATTTTAACTGATTACCTTAAGGATGCCGGAATTGAGCTTATCGACTTTAAGCTTGAGTTTGGTCGCTTAAGTGATGGAACAATTGTTTTGGCGGATGAGATTTCTCCCGATACCTGCCGGTTCTGGGACAGCAAGACAGGTGAGAAGCTTGATAAGGACCGTTTCCGCCGTGACCTTGGAAATGTAGAAGGAGCATATCAGGAAGTAATGCGTCGTCTTTTAGGCGAATAAATTTAATTCTCAAGGATCGAGGGAAAACGATGAAGTACAGAGTTTCAAAAAAGTTTTCGGACGCACCGGCAAAGCTTCGTGAAGAATGCGGTGTTTTTGGAATTGCTGCAGCTCCGGGTGAAGATATAAACGCTGCAGCCGAGACGTACAATGCGCTTTTTGCTCTGCAACACCGCGGTCAGGAATCGTGCGGAATTGCAGTAAATGATAATGGGATTATCAATTTCCATAAGGATTCGGGACTTCTTACCGACGTATTTGACGGTGATATTCTCGACAAGCTTCCGGGAAATTTAGCAATCGGACATGTGCGTTATGCGACGAGTCAGAACAAGCAGCGTGTTAATTCTCAGCCGATAGTTCTTAGCCACGTGTATGGTAATTTAGCGATTGCAAATAACGGTAGCTTGGACAACCCCAGAAAACTGCGCCGCGATATTGAACGCAGCGGCGGAATTTTCCACACTAACAGCGATTCGGAGATTATAGCGCATCTGATTATGCGTGAGAGAATGAATACCGATACAATTGAGCATGCAATTATAAACGCCATGCATCTTATGTCAGGTGCATATTCCGTGGTTATGATGAGCCAGCGCAAGCTCATAGCTGTGCGTGACCCTAACGGATTCCGTCCACTGTGTATGGGACGTATTGGTAAATCTTTTGTCTTTGCATCCGAGAGTTGTGCATTTGATGCTGTAGGTGCAGAGTTTATAAGAGATATTGAACCGGGTGAGATTGTATGCGTTGAAGATGGCCGCATGTCCAGCGTAAAGTGTGGGGTTAAGGCACGCGAATCTCTTTGCATATTTGAATATGTTTATTTTGCAAGACCAGACAGTGTAATAGACGGTGTATCTGTGGATGAGGCAAGAATGCAGGCTGGAAGATGCCTCGCTCGCCATAATAAGTCCGAGGCAGACGTTGTCATCGGTGTTCCGGATTCTGGACTTTCAGCTGCAATGGGCTTTGCCGAGGAGTCGGGAATTCCTTACGGAGTCGGTCTTATTAAAAACCGCTATATTGGAAGAACATTTATTCAACCGTCTCAGGGACAGAGAGCTCGTGCGGTTCGTTTAAAGCTCAATGCCATGTCATCTGCGGTAAAAGGTAAGCGCGTGATAATGGTTGATGACTCTATAGTGCGCGGAACCACATGCGCGCGCATCGTAAATCTTTTGCGTGAAGCCGGGGCTACCGAGGTTCATATGCGAATTTCATCTCCGCCGTTTTTGCATCCTTGCTATTTTGGAACGGATATCCCGGATCGCAGTATGCTAATGGCGCATGATAGGAGCATTGAAGAAATTCGTGATATAATCGGCGTTGATTCTTTGGATTATCTCAGAATAGAAGACCTGCCGGAAACCGTTAAGGGACTTAAGGTCGGTTTTTGTAATGCATGCTTTACCGGCGATTATTCGGTAGAGGTACCTGATGAAATTTCTAAAAGTTCTTTAGAAGGGGGAAGTACAACCAATGAAAGATAGCCGTAGTGAAAGTTATAAAGCTGCAGGTGTTGATGTTACTGCAGGTTATAAAGCTGTTGAGCTTATAAAAAAACATGTTGCCAGCACTTATACCGATGGAGTTCTCTCCGGCATAGGCGGTTTTGGCGGACTTTTTGCCCCTGACCTTGCGGGGATGAAACGCCCGGTTCTTGTAAGCGGAACCGACGGTGTAGGAACAAAGCTTAAAATTGCATTTTTGCTTGATAAGCATGATACCATTGGTATAGACTGCGTTGCAATGTGTGTAAATGATATTGCTTGCAGTGGTGCAGCACCGCTCTTTTTCTTAGATTATATGGCGCTGGGTAAAAATGTTCCTGAGCGAGTTGAGGCGGTTGTAAAAGGTGTTGCAGAGGGATGCCGTCAGTCAGAATGTGCGCTCATCGGCGGTGAGACTGCTGAAATGCCCGGGTTTTATCCCGAGGATGAGTATGACCTTGCAGGTTTTTCTGTCGGTATAGTCGATTATGACCGTATTGTTGACGGAAAGAACATAAAACCCGGAGATATTCTCTTAGGTGTCGCATCTTCCGGTCTGCATTCTAACGGTTATTCATTGGTACGCCATGTTTTTGACATGACGAGCGAGAATTTAAACCGCAATATCGCAGAACTTGGATGCACTCTAGGCGAAGAGCTTTTGAGACCGACTCGTATATACGTAAAGTCACTTAAACGTCTTACGAAGGAAATTAGTGTAAAGGGAATTTCAAACATTACCGGCGGTGGTTTCTATGAGAATATTCCGCGTATGCTTCCTGACGGTGTAACAGCTCGTGTTGAAAAGGCGGCATATGAAGTTCCTGCAATCTTTAAGCTTTTAGCTAAAGAGGGGAACATTCCGGAGCGAGATATGTACAATACGTTTAACATGGGTATTTCTCTTGTTATGGCGGTTGACAGCAACGATGTGGATAACGCTGTTTCAATTCTTAAAGGATGCGGCGAGCAGGTATGTGTGCTCGGCGAGGTCGTTAAGGGTGACGGGGGAATAGAGCTGTGTTAAAAGTAGCCGTTTTAGTTTCCGGAGGTGGAAGCAATCTGCAGGCACTTATAGACGCGAAGCAGGCAGGAGGAATAGCAAACGGCGAACTTGCGCTTGTTCTATCTTCCTCGGATGATGCCTATGCACTCAAACGTGCAGAAAATGCCGGAATACCCACGCGTATATGTCCTAAAAAAGAATATAAAACACGTGAAGAATTTACTGATGCAATTCTTACGATTCTCAGGGAATATAAGATAGACCTTGTTGTTCTGGCGGGATTTATGTATATTCTTTCGCCTAAATTCTGCGAGGAATTTGAAAATCGCGTTATGAATGTGCATCCTGCGCTTATCCCTTCCTTTTGTGGTGATGGTTTTTACGGTCTTAAAGTGCACGAGCGAGTTATTGAGTCGGGGGTTAAGCTAACCGGTGCTACGGTGCATTTTGTAAATTCTATAACCGATGGAGGACCGATAATTTCCCAAGGTGCAGTACCGGTGCTTTTTAACGATACACCGGAGATCCTGCAAAAACGTGTTATGGCAGAATGTGAATGGAAGCTTCTTCCGCAAGCGGTTGACCTATTTTGTCAGGGACGTTTGCGCGTAGACGGAAGCCGCGTGGAAATATTGGATTGTTAAAACTCATTTATTTTTGGAGGTATATCAACCATGAAAAAAAGAGCAATACTCAGCGTATCGGATAAAACCGGAATTGTTGATTTTGCAAAGGGCTTGGAGAGACTCGGATATGAAATCGTATCAACTGGCGGTACAGCCAAGGCACTGCGTGAGGCAGGTGTCGAGGTTACAGGTGTAAGTGAGGTTACCGGATTTCCGGAGTGCCTCGACGGTCGCGTAAAGACCATGCATCCGCTTATTCACGCGGGCATACTTGCTATGCGTGACAATCCTGAGCATATGCGTCAGGTTGAAGAGCTTGGTGTTACATTGGTAGATGTTGTTGCAATAAACCTCTATCCGTTTAAGCAGACCATCCTCAAAGAGGGCGTTCAGTTTGAAGAGGCGATTGAGAATATTGACATCGGCGGACCTACCATGATTCGTGCAGCGGCAAAGAATTGGCAGGATGTAGCAGTTGTAGTTGACCCCAAGGATTATCAGACGGTTTTGGACGAGCTTTCTGAAGGTAAAGTAAGCCTTGATACAAAGCGTCTGCTTGCATATAAAGTTTTTGAACATACAGCATCTTATGATGCGCTTATTTCAAACTATCTGCGTTCAAAGCTAGATTTGGGCTTCCCAGAAGTGTACACTCCCACCTTTGAAAAAGCTCAGGATCTGCGTTATGGCGAAAACCCGCATCAGAATGCGATATTCTATAAGGAAGTAGGGCATTTTGACGGCACGCTTGCTGCAGCTGAGCAGCTCCACGGAAAAGAACTCTCTTACAATAACATAAATGATGCAAACGGTGCGCTCGATCTTGTGAAGGAATTTGACCAACCGTGCGCAGTTGCGGTAAAGCACGCTAATCCCTGCGGTGTTGCTGTAGGAAAAACTATTGCTGAGGCATACAAAAACGCATACGCAGCTGACCCTGTATCAATTTTTGGCGGAATTGTTGCCTTAAACCGTGAATGCGATGCGGAGACAGCCGAAGAACTTGCTAAGATTTTCCTTGAAATTATTATTGCTCCGAGCTTTAGCGATGAGGCACTCCAAATTCTCACTCAGAAAAAAAATATCCGTCTTTTGAAGCTTCCGGCAATTTCAAAGAAGAATAACACCGCAATGCTTGATTATAAAAAGGTCGCAGGCGGACTTCTGGTTCAGAATTTAAACTGCGATATGTACGATGAAGCCGATATGAAGGTGGTTACCAAGCGTGCTCCTACCGAAGAAGAACTTGCTGCAATGCGCTTTGGTATGAAGGTAGTTAAGCATACTAAGTCAAACGCAATAGTTCTTGCAAAGAATGAAACCACGGTGGGTATCGGTCCGGGGCAGACCAACCGCATCACCGCCCTTGAGCTTGCTATTAAATACGGTGGTGAGAATGTTAAGGGTTCAATTCTTGCGTCTGACGCATTCTTCCCGTTTGATGATTGCGTAGAGGCGGCGGCAAAAGCCGGCGTAACTGCAATAATTCAGCCGGGCGGCTCGATACGCGATGAGGACAGCATCAAGGCATGCGATAAGTACGGAATTGCAATGGTGTTTACCGGAATGCGCCACTTTAAGCATTGATGAAATGGATGTGAAATCATGAAAATATTACTTATTGGTAGCGGCGGACGTGAACATACCATTGCTCGCAAACTCAGCCAGAGCCCGAAAGTAACTAAGTTGTGGTGCGCACCGGGCAATGCCGGAATAAGTGACATTGCCGAGTGTGTTGACATTAAGGCGACGGATATAAACCGTGTAGTAGAGTTTTGTAAAGTCAATAAGCCTGATATGGTCTTTGTAGCCCCTGATGATCCACTGGTTCTCGGAATGGTGGATGCGCTTGAGGCAATCGGCATCAGAGCTTTCGGACCGCGTGCAAACGCTGCACTTATTGAGGGAAGCAAGAGCTTTGCAAAGGAAATAATGAAAAAAGGCTCAATTCCCACAGCGGCTTATGAAGTTTTTACGGATGCTGACAAGGCTATAGAATACGTCAATAAAATGGGCGCTCCGATTGTTGTAAAGGCGGATGGCCTTGCACTTGGCAAGGGCGTAACCGTTGCAATGACAATTGAAGAAGCTGAGGATGCAATTCGCGGGGCTATCTGCGATAAGGCTTTTGGTGATGCCGGGGCCCGCGTTGTTATAGAGGAATTTATGACAGGCCCTGAGGTTTCCGTACTGTGCTTTACGGATGGAAATGCTATCATTCCAATGCCGTCAGCGCAGGACCATAAGCGCGCGTATGACAATGATAAGGGACCGAACACCGGTGGTATGGGTGCGTTTTCGCCCAGCAGATATTATACCGAGGATATTGCCGAGGTTTGTATGGAGAAGATTTTCCGCCCGACGGTAGAGGCTCTTAATGCTGAAGGTCGCCGTTTCCAAGGCGTTATTTACTTCGGACTTATGCTAACTCCGGCAGGGCCGAAGGTTGTTGAGTACAATGCTCGTTTCGGAGACCCGGAAACTCAAGCTGTACTACCACTTCTTAAAACCGATTTAGTGGATGTTATGGATGCGATAATTGATTGCCGTTTGAGCGATGTTAATGTAGAGTTTGAGGATAAAGCAGCATGCTGTGTGGTTATGGCAAGTGGCGGTTATCCGCAGAAATATGCGAAAGGTTATCCGATTGAAGGAATTTCCGATGCTGAGGCTGATGAGCAGGTTACTGTTATCCATGCGGGAACAGCTAAGTCTGAGGACGGGAAATTCATAACAAACGGCGGACGCGTTCTTGGCGTTACCGCAGTTGATAATACTTTGGATGAGGCTATTGCACGAGCATATAAAGCTGCAAAGAAAATAAACTTTAAAGATTTTCATATGCGCAGTGACATAGGCATTAAATAGAAAAAATAGGTGTGCGACACAGAGATTTAATTCTTTGTGTCGTACATTTTTTATTTACATAATGTTCATGTAAAAGAAGAGAAAATATGTGACAGTTATGTCACATAACTATATTGACTATAGGGGGGCGGTATTGTATAATACATGCGTAAAAAAGGCTTTAGCCTTAAAGATGAAAGAGGAGAT
>JAZRUF010000065.1:0-10200 GCA_045652405.1 Eubacteriales bacterium
AATAATTAAAAGTCTGTGGGGCACCGACTACAACTCCGCTCATACGAACCGGGTGAATTGTAATAGCAGCGCTGGGTGCTATAAATGACTTTTGCGCTGCGACCGCAAGCGGAACACCTATTGAATGTCCACCGCCTAAAATCAGGCTCACTGTAGGCGTTTTCATACCCGCAATAAGCTCTGCAATGGCAAGACCTGCTTCTATATCTCCGCCCACAGTATTTAGAAGGATGAGCAGACCGTCTATATCGTCACTCTCCTCAATAGCTGCCAACTGCGGACACACATGTTCGTATTTCGTGGTTTTGTTGTCAGGCGGCAGAATACTGTGCCCCTCAATCTGTCCGGCTATTGTTATGCAATGAATATTTCCTTTGTGTGATTTAGCAGTAATTGAACCGGTTTCTATTATGTCGGTTCGTTTCTGCTCTGCCTCCTGAGGTGAATTATTATCTGATTCTTTATTCATGCAATCAACTCCTGTTGCCCTATGATTTTATTATTATTTCATATTTTTCACAAAGCATGCATGAACATGAAAAAAATACGTTGCAAACTTTACGTTTGCAACGTATTTTTATATCAGTTTAAATAAAACTTGATTAGACCAATTCGATGATTGCCATTTCAGCACAGTCACCGCGGCGCGGACCGAGCTTAGTAACACGGCAATATCCGCCATTACGCTCAGCGTACTTAGGTGCAATTTCATCAAATAATTTCTTGACCACGTCTTCTTTAGTGATAAATCTCAGCGCCTGGCGCTTGGAATGCAAAGTGTTGGTTTTTCCGAGCGTGATCATTTTCTCTGCCAGCGGGCGTACTTCCTTAGCACGCATCACTGTAGTTTCAATTTTACCGTTCTCAAGCAGATAAGTAACCATTGCGCGAAGCATTGCCAGACGCGCATCAGTAGCTCTGCCGAGTTTACGTGTTCCGGGCATTCGATATACCTCCTTTAACACCCGCATGCGGCAACCGCCGCATACCGGAGCAGATTAATTTTCTTCATTCGAAAGAGCAAGTCCCATGCTGTCAAGCTTGTTGATAACTTCCTCAAGCGACTTATGTCCGAGGTTTCTGACCTTCATCATCTCTTCCTGAGTCTTATTAATAAGGTCTTCAACCGTGTTAATTCCCGCACGTTTCAGGCAATTGAAGGAGCGGACGGACAAATCCATCTCCTCAATAGTCATTTCAAGAACCTTGTCACGCTGTGACTCGGGCTTCTCTATAACTATAGACGTATTTCCAATATCCTCTGACAAATCAATGAACAAAGCAAGATGATCGCTGAGGATTTTTGCGCCGTAACTTACAGCATCCTTTGCTGAAATTGTCTTATTTGTCCAAACCTCCAGAGTGAGCTTGTCAAAATCCGTCATATTACCTACGCGGGTGTTTTCGATGTGGTAATTTACCTTGTGTACCGGTGTGTAGATCGAATCCACGGGCAATACGCCAATCACAGACTGAGCAGGCTTATTACGCTCAGCCGGGACATATCCGCGACCGTGGCTGATAGTAAGCTCCATGCTCAGTGATGCGTCTGCACCCAGTGTGGCAATGTGCAGGTCGGGATTTAAAATCTCAACTTCGCCGTCAGACTTAATGTCACCGGCGCAAACCTCACACTCGCCCATCGCTTCGATATACACGGTTTTGCTTTCATTGCCGTGCAAACGCGCAACGATACCCTTGATATTCAGAACTATCTCGGTAACGTCTTCCTTAACGCCCGGAATAGTAGAAAACTCATGGGAAACACCTGCAATTTTAATTGAGGTGACCGCGGTTCCCGGCAGAGAGGACAGCAGAACACGACGCATGGAGTTACCAAGCGTGGTTCCATAGCCGCGCTCAAGCGGCTCTACGACGAAACGTCCGTAAGAACCGTCCTCTACACAGTCCAAACACTCGATACGAGGTTTCTCAATTTCTATCATCAAAAAATACCCTCCTTATTAGGCGGCACATCTCAAGCACGCCGCACATTCTTTGCAACTTAACAGCAACTTTTCGAGGGCTCGAGACGCATTACTTGGAGTACAACTCGACGATGAGGTGCTCCTCAACCGGCAGGTCAATGTCGTCTCTTGCCGGAAGGTTCATGACTTTTGCCTCGAACTTATTTCTGTCAAAGTCCAACCACTTCGGCGCGATACGCCAAGAGTTGTCCTCCACAACCTGTTTAAATCTCTCTATACCACGGCTCTTTTCGCTAAGAGCGATTACGTCGCCGGGTTTTACCAGGTATGACGGGATGTTAACCTTCTGACCGTTGACAGTTAAATGAGCATGGCTTACCATCTGGCGAGCTTCACGACGAGTGGTCGCAAAACCGATGCGATATGCCACGTTATCAAGACGGCGCTCAATTAAGCACAGGAGTTCTTCACCAGTCTTACCCTGCATGCGAACTGCCTTCTCGTAATATTTACGGAACTGCTTTTCCATAATTCCGTAAACGAATTTAACTTTCTGCTTTTCCTGAAGCTGGAGAGCGTACTCGCTTTTCTTCTTTCTGGACATATTGCCTGAGTTGCGCTCAGTGTTCTTCTTTGCGTAACCCATGCAAGCCGGAGAAATTCCCAGAGCCTTGCAACGCTTTGCAATAGGCTGCATATTCTTAGCCATAATAAATTTCCTCCTTCCGAATTAGACTCTACGTCTCTTAGGCGGACGGCAACCATTGTGCGGAATCGGGGTAACGTCCTTAATCATGTTAACCTCAAGACCTGCTGCCTGGAGTGCACGGATTGCAGCCTCACGGCCTGCACCCGGACCCTTAACATATACTTCAACAGTCTTAAGACCATGCTCCATTGCAGCTTTTGCTGCAGTCTCTGCTGCTACCTGTGCAGCAAAGGGAGTAGATTTTCTGGAACCGCGGAAACCCATTCCGCCGGAAGATGCCCAGCTAAGTGCGTTTCCGTTTAAGTCGGTGATAGTCACCATTGTGTTATTGAAGGAGGAACGGATATGTGCCGCGCCCTTCTCAATATTTTTGCGCTCACGGCGACGACGAGTCGCGCCTTTTTTAGCGGTTTTAGGACTAGCCACTCTTGAAAACCTCCTTACTTCTTCTTGTTAGCGATTGTACGTTTGGGACCTTTGCGTGTTCTTGCATTGGTCTTGGATCTCTGACCGCGAACCGGCAGTCCTTTTCTGTGGCGGAGACCACGGTAAGAGCCGATTTCAATCAGGCGCTTGATATCCAACGCCACATCACGGCGAAGGTCGCCTTCTACGGTGTAGTTCTTGTCGATAAAATCACGGATTTTTGCGACATCGTCCTCAGTCAAATCCTTAACACGGGTATCCGGATTAATACCGGTAGCCTTCAGGATTTCATTGGAACGAGTTCTGCCTATGCCGAATATATAAGTAAGTCCTATTTCAACTCGCTTCTCTCTCGGCAGGTCTGTTCCGGCTATACGTGCCATTGCTTACATGCACCTCCATTTTGTCTGCAGCTTACGCTGCTTAAATTCATTAGCCCTGTTTTTGTTTGTGCTTCGGGTTCTCACAAATTACCATTACTCTGCCCTTGCGACGAATGATTTTGCATTTTTCGCACATGGGCTTAACCGATGGTCTTACTTTCATAACGAAAAACCTCCTGTACCGGATGCGGTTTTTTACCGCGCCTCTTACTTTGACCGCCAGGTGATGCGTCCCCGGGTTAAATCGTACGGAGACATCTGAACAGTCACCTTATCGCCCGGAAGTATGCGAATGAAGTTCATTCTCAACTTACCGGATATATGCGCAAGTATTTTGTGCCCGTTGCCGATGTCCACCTGGAACATGGCATTTGGCAGCGCCTCTATGACGGTACCTTCGAGCTCGATTACGTCGTCTTTCGCCAAGCAAATTACCTCCCTATGCTTGATCCTCACTTGCCGTTTTATCGGCAAACCGTGAGAGCGTTTTGCGTATCTCGCTATTGAATACCTTTTCACCCTGCAAAATTTTCTGCTGCAACGGTGAAGTTCTAACTGAAATTAACTGTGTGTGTTTTCGCTTTTTGCGTTTGGGTGTTTCAACTCTTCTGAGCTTTCCGTCAGCTAAGATTAAAAACTCTTCCTCTGCGTCCAAGACGACAAACACACGTCCTTTGTCTCGACCTGCAACGGATCGTACAATATGGGATTTCTCAATTTCCATACATCAATCCTCGCATGCAATGGTCAATATCTCTGCATCACCCGAGGTGATGAGAATTGAGTTCTCATAATGGGCAGACAGCTTACCGTCTTTTGTTCTGACAGTCCAACCGTCATCAAGGATATTGACTTGGAAAGTGCCCTGATTTACCATAGGCTCTATCGCCAAAGTCATCCCTGCACACAGCCTTGCACCGGTTCCGGCTTTTCCAAAATTCGGAACCTCCGGATCCTCATGCATCTCTGCACCTACTCCGTGACCTACAAATGAACGCACAACGGAGAATCCGTTATCTTCGACGTACTTTTGTATGCCAGCTGAGATGTCGTGCACGCGCATACCGGCGCGGGCGAATTTGATACCCTCATAGAAGCTCTGCCGGGTCACCCGAATGAGCCGTTCTGCGTCCTCGCTTACCTTCCCGACCGGGAAAGTATTGGCGCAATCTCCAACATAACCGTCCCACGTTGCACCGACATCGATTTTTACTAAATCGCCATCCTTAAGCACGGTCTTTCCCGGGATTCCGTGTATTACCTGATCATTTACGGAAATACACGCCGCCGCGGGAAAATCATTATAACCTAAGAATGTTGGAATGGCACCGTGGTCAACGATATACTGATGAATGATTTGATTAAGCTCATGCGTGGTGATTCCAGCCTGCACCGCGCGACCTGCTGTAGCCAAAGCTGAAGCAGCAATTCGGCCTGCGCGGCGCATACGCTCAATTTCACGCGCTGATTTGATTTGGATCATAGTACTTAAATCCCCAAGGTTTTGAATACTAAAGCAGTTGTTGCCTTAACATCATCTTGTCCGTCTACCGTTTTAAGCTTGCCCTTAGCCTCATAAAAGCCTTTAAGCGGCTCAGTCTGCTCGTGATAGACCTTCAAACGATCGCGTACGGTTTCCGGAGCGTCATCCTTACGCTGGATAAGTGCTCCTTTGCACGCATCGCATACGCCTTCCTCGGAAGGAGTCTTGTAAAGAACATGATAGGATGCTCCGCATTTTTCGCAAACACGGCGTCCGGTCATACGCTCTTCGATAGCAGCATCGGATACCTCAAGAGAGAGAACGCAATCCACGTCAACTCCCATCGCATCAAGTGCCTCAGCCTGAGCTACTGTACGAGGCATACCGTCGAGGATGAAGCCGTTTGCGCAATCCGGAGCGGTCAAACGCTCTTTAACTACGCCAACAATAACTTCATCGGGAACCAGCTTGCCTGCGTCCATATAGCCTTTAGCCTTAACTCCCAACTCTGTTCCGTTCTTAATAGCCTCACGCAGGATATTTCCTGTTGAGATTGCTGGAATGGAAAGCTTTTCACAAATCAGCTCAGCCTGAGTGCCTTTTCCGGCACCCGGCGCGCCTAAAAGAATAAGTTTCATTAGTTATGATGCCTCGCTTATTCCAAGAAACCCTTGTAGTTGCGCATAGTCATCTGGCTCTCAAGCTGTTTTACAGTCTCAAGTGCAACACCGACTACGATCATAATTGATGTACCGCCAATTGCAAGGCCCTGGATGTTGATAACATTTCCGATAATAATCGGAGCGACTGCAATGATACCTAAGAAGATTGCACCGAACAAGGTAATCTTGTTGATAACCTTAGTGATGAAATCAGAGGTCGGTCGTCCCGGACGGAAGCCCGGAATAAATCCGCCGTTGTTCTTCAAGTTATTTGCAATCTCTACCGGATTGTACTGGATAGCTGTATAGAAATAGCTAAAGAGTACAATCATGAGCAGATAAATCACTGCATATACCCAGCTTGACGGGGAGAATACATAAGTCTGCATTTTATACCAGAATGTACCTGCCACAGGTGCTGGGAAGAAAGCTGCGATTGTTGCCGGAAGCGTACAAATTGATGAGGCAAAGATGATCGGCATAACACCGGACATATTTACCTTTATCGGCAGATGCGTTGCGCGTCCACCATACATTTTGCGTCCAACCATCTTTTTAGCGTACTGAATCGGGATACGTCGCTCAGCATCACTCATAAATACAATGAATGTTACAATCGCAAGAATTACGATTACAAGACCAATCAAAGTAATCCAATTGAGTGAGCCCGCAGCTACGTTTGCCATAGCAGTCTGAATAAGCTGCGGACCGCGGGAAATTATGCCTGCAAAGAGGATAATTGAAATACCGTTGCCCACACCGTTTTCAGTAATCTGCTCGCCCAACCACATGATAAATGCAGTACCTGCAGTAAAGGTCAGGATAATAACCAGTGCTACATAAATACCATTCATTTCCATGCTGAGTGCTCCTGCACGCTTGAGCATCAAGTAATATGCATAACCCTGAATAAGGCCAAGTACTACTGTTGCATAACGTGTGATAGACGCAAGTTTTTTCTGACCAGCTTCACCGCCGTCCTTTACCATGCGCTCAAGTGCCGGAATTGCAACACTCAGAAGCTGCATGATAATTGAAGCGTTGATGTACGGCTGAATAGAGAGTGCAAAAATATTTGCATTTTCAAATCCGCCACCGGACATCATATTGAAGAAGCCCAGAATGGTGTTTTCGTACTGCGACAATGCCTCTTGAAGTACGTCGCGATTGATGAAGGGGATTAAGATGGCAGAGCCCAAGCGGAAAATAACCAGGCATACGAGAGTGAAGATGAGTCTTTGTCTCAATTCCGGAACTTTCCAAGCATTACGGAGTGTCTGCAGCATCTAAATCACCTCAACCTTTCCACCTGCCGCTTCGATTTTGCTCTTGGCAGATTCAGAGAACGCAGCTGCCTTAACAGTCAGCTTCTTTGTGAGTTCTCCGTTTCCAAGGACGCGAAGGCCGCTCTCAGGCTTGCGGATTTTTCCGCATGCTACGAGCTCTTCAATGCTGACGGTTGCGCCGTTATCAAACGCATCAAGCTCACCAACATTGATGATGGAATATTTTTTAGCAAAGATGTTTGTAAATCCACGTTTCGGCACACGACGTGCGAAAGGCATCTGACCGCCTTCAAATCCTACACGGACACCGCCGCCGCTGCGCGCATTCTGACCCTTGTGGCCCTTGCCGGCGGTCTTACCGTTGCCGGAAGCAGGTCCGCGGCCTTTGCGCTTGCGGACTGCCGTAGAGCCGACCGCGGGAGATAATTCATGAAGATTCATTTCACTGCACCTCCCAGATTATTCTGCATCAACCTTGATAAGATAAGCAATCTGCTTAATCTTACCGCGAGTCTGCGGGTTGTCAGGTTGAACAGTTACATTGTTGATTTTCTTCAGCCCAAGCGAGTTGGCAGTTGCAATGTGGTTCTGCTTTCTGCCAGACAGGCTTTTGATGAGCGTAATTTTAAGTTTAGACATTATTGCTCCTCCTAGCCTTGAATTTCGCCGACTGTTTTGCCGCGGATAGCTGCAACTTCCTCTGCACCGCGCAGGCTCTTAAGGCCTTCCATTGTCGCGGTAACCACGTTCATCGGGTTGTTGGAGCGCAGGCACTTGGTACGAATATCGCGGATACCCGCTGCTTCTACGACTGCACGTACTGCGCCGCCGGCGATAACGCCGGTACCGGGTGCCGCAGGCTTTAACAGAACACGGCCAGCTCCGAATTCGCCGATAACTTCATGGGGAATCGTCGTACCCAGAGTTGCAATTTTCACCAGGTTCTTCTTCGCATCTTCAATACCCTTGCGGATTGCATCGGGAACTTCGCCCGCTTTGCCCAGACCGAAGCCGACAGTACCATTACCGTCACCTACGACTACCAGAGCTGCAAACTTGAAGATACGACCGCCCTTAACGGTTTTAGATACGCGGTTTAATGAAACCACTTTTTCCTGCAGACCGTCATCCGGCTGCTGCTGTTCATATCTTGCCATAACGTTACCTCCTCCCGATTAAAACTGAAGTCCGCCCCCACGGGCGCCTTCTGCGAGTTCTTTTACTCGTCCGTGGTAAAGGTAGCCGCCGCGGTCAAAGACAACGCACGAAATACCCTTTTCTTTTGCTCTCTCAGCGATAGCAAGTCCGACTTTCTTTGCAGCCTCTTTGTTAGCGCCGCCTTCAAATCCCTTTTCCTGGGAGTTAGCCGCAACCAAGGTTACACCAGCAATATCGTCAATAATCTGAGCATAGATGTTCTTGTTGCTGCGGAATACGTTAAGGCGCGGGCGTTCGGCTGTGCCGGAGATCTTCGCGCGTACTCTTTTATGACGCTTTAAGCGCTGCTTGTTGGAATCTACTTTCGATACCATTTAGGCACACCTCACTTTTACTTCTTCTTGCCGCCGGCCTTGCCTTCTTTGCGGCGGATATACTCATCGACATACTTGATACCTTTGCCCTTATACGGCTCAGGAGGACGTTTCTCGCGGACTTCCGCTGCGAATTGTCCAACAACCTGCTTATCCGGACCGCTGATTACAACTTTGTTCGGAGCGGGCACGTCGATAGTGATACCGGGGATCTCATCAACTACTACCTGATGAGAGTAACCCAGGTTCATGACAAGCTGCTTACCCTGCTTCTGAGCACGGTAACCGACACCGTTAACCTCAAGCTCCTTAGTGTAGCCCTCGGTTACGCCGATAACCATGTTGTTAATCAGAGTGCGGGTTAAGCCATGCAGGCTCTTGTGAATTTTTTCCTCACTGGGTCTTACCACAGTGATGGTATCACCTTCGATCTGGATTTTCATATCCGGATGAAGATTCTGGGATAAAGTTCCCTTGGGGCCTTTGACGGTCATGTCATTGTTTGTGCCCAGAGTAACGGTTACTCCTGCGGGAACTGTGATTGGTGCTCTACCTATACGTGACATTTTCTCAGTTCCTCCTTACCAAACGAATGCCAAGACTTCGCCGCCAACTTTGTTGGCTCTAGCCTTCTTATCGGTCATAACACCCTTAGAGGTGGAGATGATCGCAATGCCCAGCCCCTTAAGCACACGGGGCAGGTCCTCTACGCCTACATAGACGCGCAGACCCGGCTTAGACACTCTGCGAAGACCCTTGATGACCTGTTCTTTATTCTGCGTATATTTTAATGTGACCTTTATTACGCCCTGTCCGCCGTCATTAACAATCTGGAAGTTTTTGATATAACCTTCGTCCAGCAAAATCTGAGCGATAGCCTTCTTCATGTTAGAAGCCGGAATATCTACAGTTGCGTGCTTGGCCGCACTCGCGTTTCTTATGCGTGTCAGCATATCCGCGATAGGATCTGTAATTTGCATTTGTCTTACCTCCTTTAGAGAAGTCGAGTATCACGCGCGCATTCCGCGTCGATATACTTGAAATTCGATTTACCAGCTGGCCTTTTTTACGCCCGGGATTTGACCTTTGTATGCAAGCTCTCTAAAGCAGATACGGCAAATACCGAAATCGCGTAGATAAGCATGCGGTCTTCCGCATATCTTGCATCTGTTGTAAAAACGGGTCGAGTACTTGGGCTCTTTTTTCTGTTTGAGTACCATTGCTTTCTTAGCCATAAGTCTTTCCCCTCCTTACTAATTCTTTGCGAAGGGTGCGCCCATGAGCTCAAGCAGCTCGCGCGCCTCTTCGTCAGTGTTTGCAGTTGTGCAGATTGCAATATCCATGCCGCGGATTTTATCGATTTTATCATAATCGATTTCCGGGAAAATCAGCTGCTCTTTAAGACCAAGAGCATAGTTGCCGCGACCGTCAAAAGCGTTGGGATTGATTCCGCGGAAGTCACGAACACGCGGCAGAGCCACGTTGAACAGACGATCAAGGAATTCCCACATACGTGATGCACGCAGAGTAACCTTTACGCCTACCGGCATGCCTTCACGGAGCTTAAAGTTTGCAACAGACTTCTTAGCTTTGGTGATTACAGCCTTCTGACCGGTAATCGCCGTGATGTCCGCTACTACTGCGTCCAGCACTTTTGCGTTTTCACGCGCATCGCCGCAGCCTACGTTAATTACAATCTTGTCAATTTTCGGAATTTGCATCGGGCTCTTGTATCCGAATTTCTTCATAAGAGCCGGAGCAACATCGTTATTGTACTTATCCTGCATTCTA
>JAZRUF010000066.1:0-3836 GCA_045652405.1 Eubacteriales bacterium
CGACTTCGGACGTTCCAACCTCGGAGCTTGAGGAGCGCGAGAAAAACTCCACACCGTTTACAATGTCCTGCGTATTCCCGGATGCCGAGGGCAAAACTCTGCGCCCGTCGGTTGAGACTGGCTTTCACTCACTTATGAAAAAATATGTTATGCACACGCATCCGGTTTACGCAAATATTATCACCTGTGCAGACGGCGGTAAAGAGCTTGCAAATAAAATCCTGGGCGATATGGATTTTGTTTGGATTCCTTACATAAACCCGGGCTTTTCGCTCACTTTGGCTATCAAGGACGCTATAGATGATTACGAGAGTAAAAAAGGCGTGTTCCCCAAGGTAATATTCCTTGAAAACCACGGTCTGGTAACCACGTCCGATGATGCAGAGGAATGCACAAATCTGCATATAGAAGTAAACGAAATGATAAAAACCTACTTAAAGTCAGACGATTTCTATAATAGCATTGACCTTGTTAAAGTAGAAGATGCTTTCGTTTGCAGCAACGCTTTTGTGAGTGACTTTATAAGCACATTTGGAGTAGATGAGATAACGAGGAGCATCCTCTACCCCGACCAGCTTGTTTACTTAAATGCCGCACTCGGCGAGGGTAAAATCTCATTTACTGAAAATACAATGACAATTAACGCGGCACCAAAAGAGGCCCAAGCGATAGTAGAAACCTTCGCAGCGTTCTGCTATGTTCTTATGTCGCTAAAAAAAGCCGGGCTTCGAGTTCATATAATGGACGAAGCCGCAACCGGATTTATAAACAACTGGGAGAGCGAGAAATATAGAAAATCTATCGCCAAATCTCAGTGATTAACGTAGGAGGCACAAAATGGCATATTATTTAGCTATTGATATAGGCGCATCCAGCGGACGGCACATTTTAGGTGAAGTCCGTGACGGTAAGCTTATATTGGAAGAGATATACCGTTTTGAAAACGGTATGGACAATGTAGGCGGTCATCTTACATGGAATATAGAAAGACTCTTTAACGAGGTTGTCGAAGGTATTAAGAAATGTGCGCAGCTCGGAAAAATCCCCAAAAGCATGGCTATTGATACTTGGGGTGTTGACTATGTTCTCATCGACGAGCAGGGAGACGCGATTCTCCCTGCCATAGCATACCGCGACGGACGCACCGCCGAGGTTATTGACGAAGTAGAGTCCATTATCCCCCGCGAGGAGTTATACTCCAAAACCGGAATTCAGCGCCAGAGCTTTAACACTATTTATCAGCTGTACCATGATAAGAAAAGCGGAAAGCTCGACCGTGCAAAACATATGCTTATGATTCCTGAATACTTGGCGTACAAGCTTACCGGAGTCATGAAAAACGAATACACCGAAGCCTCAACCTCGAGTCTGGTAAATGCAGAATCCTGCGAGTGGGACGAAGAGATTATAAACCGTTTGGGACTAAAGAACGACATATTCGGAAAACTTAGTATGCCGACATCCTTTGTCGGAAATTTCAAAGAGGAAATCCGCGATTACGTAGGCTTTGATACACGCGTTATCTTCTGCCCAACGCATGACACTGCATCCGCGGTTGCTGCCTGCCCGATGGAGGAGAATGCGATGTATATTTCCTCCGGAACCTGGAGCTTGGCAGGTGTTGAACTTATATCACCCATCACCTCGAAAGACGCAATGGAAAAAGGGTTTACAAATGAAGGCGGAATAGAAAGACGTTACAGATTCCTCAAAAACATAATGGGCATGTGGCTGTTCCAAAACATACGCCGCAATACAGATAAGAAATTTACTTATGATGAAATGATGCACATGGCCGAAAAGTCAAGCTTTACAGAAACTGTAAATGTTAATGACCCGGAGTTTGTTGCACCGGATAATATGATAGAGGCGTTTCGCGAGAAGCTCGGCAAACCCGAACTCCCGCTTGAAGATGTTCTCTCCTGCGTATACCACTCACTTGCAAGCTTATATTGTGATACGGCAAATGAGATTGAGAGCATTGTCGGCAAGAAAATAAACGAAATCCATATCATGGGTGGTGGCGGTGCCGATGTGTATTTAAATCGCTTAACCGCCCAAAAGAGCGGGCGCGATGTGTTTGCAGGAATTAAAGAAGCTACGGCTACCGGCAACTTACTGGCGCAAATAATGGCGGATGACAAAAGTATTACACTCGATGAATGCAGAAACCTTGTCCGTGCATCTTTTGCAGTAAGAAAATACGAAGCACAATAATTTCAGTCGAAAGTGAGAGATAAAAATGAATAGTATTGAGATGTATAAGGTATTACCCGCACTTCGCATGACCATGATGGATAACAAAAATTGTGGTGTGCTGATACGCGACGATTCACTCAATGCCGAAACTGTTGTAAATGAAGATAATCTTGAACTTGCACGAGGACTTAATACCGTAAAGCTCGAAAATGCGGGAACATATAAGTTTGTATCCGACCCCTCCGGCAAACGTCTGGACCATAAAATCGCCATCGTAACCGGCGGCGCTCAGGGCTTCGGCAGAGGTCTTGTAGAGGGAATGCTTGAGCACGGTGCATTCGTTGCAATAGCGGATATAAACGCAGAGCTTGCAAAAAGCGTATCCGATGAGCTCAATTGCATTTACGGTGATGGCCGCACCTGTGCTATAGCTGTTGATGTAGGTAATGATGCATCGGTAAAGGAAATGGTGGCTCAGGTTGTTTCAAACTTTGGCGGCTTGGATATTTTCGTAAGCAATGCAGGTATATTAAAGGCAGGCGGACTTGAAGAGATGGACGCCGAAACCTTTGAGCGTGTAACAAAGATTAATTACACCGCGTATTTCCTCTGCGCGAAGTATGCATCCGAGGTAATGAAGATTCAGAATAAAGTTAACCCCGGATATTGGATGGATATAATCCAGATAAATTCAAAATCAGGGCTTACCGGAAGTGCGCGCAACTTTGCATATGCAGGCGGCAAATTCGGCGGTATAGGCTTAACTCAGAGCTTTGCTTTAGAGCTTGCAGGAAACAATATCAAGGTAAACTCCATCTGCCCGGGTAATTTCTATGACGGCCCGCTGTGGTCTGACCCGGAGAAGGGCTTGTTTGTTCAGTATTTAAACGCAGGAAAAGTTCCCGGCGCAAAGACGGTTGAAGACGTGCGCGAGTTTTATCTGTCCAAAACTCCTATTCGCCGCGGCTGCACTGCCGAGGATGTTCTCAAGGGTTTACTGTACTTAGTCGAGCAGGAATACGAAACCGGTCAGGCACTCCCGATAACCGGCGGTCAAACCATGCTCAGTTAAGGAGAATTGCACTATGAACGGACTGCAAAGTAAAATAAAGGACGTAAGACTCGAAACTCTGAAGCGTCTGTACGAAGAAAATGAAAAAATTCAAAACACGGGTGCTGTTAACAATCACGTCCACACCTGCTACTCGTTTTCACCATATACGCCGAGTGAAGCAATCTGGCGCGCCTACAACGCAGGCCTTGCGGTAGTCGGTATAATGGACCATGACAGTGCTGCAGGCGCACGTGAATTTATAGAGGCATCAAAAATTGTCGGCATAAGCGTGACAAACGGAGTCGAATGCCGTATCAGCATGAAAAACACGGCTATTTGGGATAAATCCATAAACAACCCCGACCAAAAAGGTATCGCCTATGCGGCAATGCACTCAATTCCGAGAAGCAGAATAGAGGAAGTTCAGGCGTTCTTCGAGCCTATGCGCGAAAAGCGCGGCATGCGCAACCGCCAAATGATGGCCGGTATAAACAAATGCCTTTCCCCGCTCGGGATAACGCTTGATTATGACAAGGACGTTCTTCCCCTCTCGTATGCTCATGAAGGAGGAAGCGTGACCGAG
>JAZRUF010000067.1:0-2735 GCA_045652405.1 Eubacteriales bacterium
ATAAACCCGAAGTACGCGCTCGCGGTGGATGTAACCCACGGCACAACGCCGGACTCGGGCAAGGCGCTGACGTTTGATTTAAAGAGCGGCACATCAATCGGCGTGGGCCCGAATTTTGACCGCCGTCTTTCAGACATGCTCATAAATCTTGCAAAGGAGCATGATATTGACTACACGGTTGAGGTGTGTGCGGGTGAGAGCGGAACCGATGCGTGGCCTATTCAGGTGTCGCGTCAGGGTATAGCCACCGCACTGCTTTCTATCCCGCTTCGGTATATGCATACGCCGTGTGAGGTGCTCTCAGAGCATGACTTAGATGCCACCGCGCGGCTTGCCGCGGAGTTCTGCCGAAAAGTATCCGAAAAGGAGCGTGAATGCAATGCTTAAATATTTAGAGGAGCTTTGTACGCTCAGCGGTGTGTCCGGCTGGGAGGACGATGTACGCGAGTATATCGCCGAGAGGGCTAAGCCGTATGCGGATGAGCTTTATACGGACGTTATGGGAAACCTCATTGTATTTAAAAAGGGTAAAAAGGCGCGCGAAAAGAGCCTTATGGTCTGCGCGCACATGGATGAGGTAGGACTTATAATCCGCGATATTGACGATAAAGGCTATCTTAAATTTTCCTTCGTCGGCGGGGTGGACCGCCGCGTTGCAATTGGAAAGCGCGTTACGGTGGGTGCGCGGAAAATCCCCGGCGTAATCGGTGTTAAAGCCGTGCATCTTACCACCAAGGACGAGCGCAAGAAAGTACCCAAATGCGACGATTTGTTTATTGACATCGGCGCAGACTCCAAGGAGAGCGCGCAGGCACTTGTTTTACCCGGTGAGCGCGCGGTGTTTGCCTCAGAGGTTTGCTATATGGGCAAAAACATCAAGGCGCGCGCACTCGATGACCGCATCGGCTGCGCGGTGATGCTAAAGCTAATCGGTGAGGAGCTTGAGTATGACACGCATTTTGTCTTTACGGTGCAGGAGGAGGTCGGGCTCCGCGGGGCAACCGTTGCCGCCGCGCGTGTTAATCCGGACTTCGCGCTGGTAATCGAGTCAACTACCGCGGCGGACCTTCCGGGCGTAGACGGCGCGGATAAGATTTGCACGCTCTCAGGCGGTGCGGTAATCGGTATGATGGACCGCTCGACTATATATGACCGTGACATGGCGCGCACTTTAAAGGCGATAGCCGATGAAAATAATATTCCGTGGCAGCAGAAGACGGTAATCGCAGGCGGGACTGATGCGGGTATTATCCATAAATCCTGCGGCGGTATACCCACCGCGTCAATCTCCGCACCTGTACGGTATATCCACTCCCCCGCGTGCGTGACGAGCCTGTCCGCGCTCGACGCGGTCATGGACCTTGCAAGACGGTTTGTAAACCACGAAACGATGTATAAATAAATTTTGACGGAGGGGGTAGAAAGTGAAAGAATACAACAGAGAAAACATCCCTCTTGCAAAAGCCTTAAGGAAAATATGACACCTTGGGAGCGAAAACTGTGGTATGAATTTTTAAGGAATTATCCCATGCGCTTTCAAAGACAAAAAGCTATCGGCAATTACATTGCGGATTTTTATTGTGCAAAGGCGGGACTGGTGATTGAACTTGACGGTGGGAGTCACTACACTGCCGAGCAACGTAACAAGGATAAACTCCGCACAAAAGAATTAGAAGCTATGAATTTAAAAGTGTTGCGAATTTGCAATTTGGATATTGACAGCAATTTCAGCGGTGTATGTGAATACATTGATTTTACCGTTAAAAATCTCTCCCTCAGTCAGCTTCGCTGACAGCTCCCTCGTCAGAGGGAGCCTTAGGCTAATGGCGCCCCTTGTCAGGGGAGCTGGCAAAACCGCAGGTTTTGACTGAGGGGTAGTCTCGCATTTACTCCAAAAATAAAATCAGCACCTTGGGAATGAAATCCCAAGTTGCATTTTACTGTTTCTTTTTCCTGCAAAAGACCTCGCTTATGCCGACAAAGATAAGAAACGCGCCAAAAATTTTGCGTAAAACTCCGTCGTCAAGCCGCCCGGCGAATACTGAGGTCAACGCGCCTATAAGAACACCCGCGCCGCCCGCTATAATCACCGCGCGCCACACTACGCGCCGCTCGCGGATATGCCCGATGAGCGCGCCTGACGCGGTCGGCAAAAAATAAGCTAAGTTTATGCCCTGCGCGCTCGCCTGCGCTATATCGGTAAACATCTGCATATATAGGATAAGGAGCGTGCCGCCGCCAACGCCGAAGCCGGTCAGGATGCCTGTGGCAGTGCCCGCGAGTGCGCTTATCAGAAAGTCCATTCTCCCTTACCTCACCCAATAAGATTTCGTATTCCGCCCCAGAGTATCATAACACCCAGCGCGCGCCGCAACAGAGTTGGGGACATTCTCTTAAAAATGCGCCCGCCGATAAACCCGCCGACCAGGCCGCCTATTAGAAACGGCAGCGCGTCCATAAGCTTAAAGCTTCCGTTTAGGTAGTATACCACCGCAGATACCGCGCTCATCGGCAGTATAACCGCGACTGACGTGGCAAGCGCCTTGCGCGCAGGAATCTTTATCCACCTGCAAAAGAGCGGCACGAGAATCATACCGCCGCCCGCGCCGAACAGTCCGTTTGCCACACCCGCGAGAGCGCCGGTGACAGCCAGCTTTAAATCGTCCTTTTTCATGCGACACCTCGTTTTGTTGATGAACAATCCCTCAGTCTCGCATAATGCTCGACAGCTCCCT
>JAZRUF010000068.1:0-8797 GCA_045652405.1 Eubacteriales bacterium
ACTTATGACCTGCCAGAAGAACACTATCTTCACAAACGTAGTGCATAACCTTGCAGATAACACCGTATGGTGGGAAGGCCTTGACAAGAACCCGCCTGAGAACGCAGTAGACTGGATAGGCGAGGAGTGGAACGGCAAGACCTCTGATAAGAAGGGCGCGCATCCGAACAGCCGCTTCACCGCACCGGCAAGCCAGTGCCCGTGCATCTCACCTGAGTTTGAGAACCCGCAGGGCGTACCGCTTTCAGCAATCATCTTCGGTGGCCGCCGTGCAAAGACCGCTCCGCTGGTATATCAGTCATTTGACTGGAACCACGGTGTATTCGTAGGTAGCGCAATGGCAAGTGAGACCACCGCAGCAGCAAGCGGCGCAGTAGGCGTAGTCCGTCGTGACCCTTTGGCAATGCGGCCGTTCTGTGGCTACAACATGGCAGACTACTTCGGCCACTGGATCGAAATGGGTAAGAAAGTAACCAAGCAGCCGAAGATATTCCACACCAACTGGTTCCGCACAAGCAGTGAGGGCAAGTTCCTGTGGCCTGGCTTTGGCGATAACATGAGAGTGCTTGACTGGATAATCAAGCGTTGCGAGGACGAGGTCGGAGCAAACGAGACCGCAATCGGATATGTACCGAAGGCGGAGGACATCAACCGCGAGGGCATTGAAAACGAAGTAACAATGGAAATCCTTGAGGAAATCCTTAGTGTAGACAATGACCTGTGGATGGAAGATGCAAAGGGCCTTGAAGAGTTCTATGCAAAGTTTGGAGACAGAATGCCGGCAGAAATGACCGCGCAGCTCAATGCACTTAAGGACAGACTCTCCAAGTAAACTAAAACTAATTAAACATCGCCGCTTATTAAAACAATGAGCGGCGATGTTTTTATGTTTCTATTGGTTAGTGTAATAAAAAATTCATAAAGTTCACACAATTTCTGTTGCTTTTTCGACAAAAGTTTGGTATTATATACTCATATATATTTAAAATGCATTCGTTTGCCAAAAACAAAAAGTGCCATGATGATTTGTTTTGGGAAAACGGCTCTTGTCCTATGGTGTGTCTGCTGTGCAGGTCGAGGGTGCATTTAAAAATGAAAGGCCGGGGCACAGCGGCGGAATGGAGATTTAAAATGTCCGGAAGAATGTTGCAGAGTCTTGTTCTCCAGATGAAGGAGGCAACCGATCGCGTTATCGGTGTGATTGATGCTGCCGGTACGGTTGTTGCTTGCAGTGATTTAACTCAAATCGGAGCGGTACGCGAAGATGCTATAAATGCTCTTTACAGCTCGGGTGATGCGTATGCCGCAAGCCGTGGCTTTACATACAAGCCTTTGTCCAACTGGAGTGTGCGCTTTGACTATGCAGTGTTTATAGAGGGCGAGGATGAGTATGCCAAAAGCCTGTGCATGATGGCATCCATCGCGCTTAATAATGCAAAGAGCTTCTATGATGAAAAACACGATAAGGCGACTTTTATCAAAAACATTATTTTGGATAATATTTTACCCGGAGATATTTATGTGCGTTCAAACGAGCTGCATTTCCCGGTCGATACACCGTATATCGTATTTCTTATCCGTCAGGTTGATAAGACTGATGTGGGTGCGGTTGATGTTGTGCAGAACCTTTTTCCGGACAAGCAACGTGACTTCGTTATCAGCATAAGCGAGCAAGATATGGTACTTGTAAAAGAGGTTCGCATGAATGTTGAGACCAAGGAGTTTATCAAGCTTGCTAAAGAGATTGAGGAGACTATCAATACCGAGCTTTATATAAAGACTGTAATCGGTATCGGTACAGTGGCACCCGGGCTTAAGGATCTTGCTGTATCATACAAGGAAGCTCAGGCGGCTATTGAGGTCGGCAAGGTGTTTGACACTGAAAAGAATATAATAAGCTATGAGAATCTGGGCATAGGCCGTCTTATCTATCAGTTGCCTACGACTATGTGTGAGATGTTCTTATCCGAAGTGTTTAAGAAAAATTCCATTGATGCTCTGGATCAGGAGACTCTCTTTACAATTCAGAAGTTCTTTGAGAATAACTTACACGTTTCTGAAACCTCCAGAAAGCTTTTTGTACACCGTAATACTTTGGTATATCGCTTGGAGAAGATTAAGAAGATAACGGGTCTTGACCTGCGCGAGTTTGACCATGCAATAATCTTTAAGGTTGCGCTCATGGTCAAGCGCTATCTGTCCTCACGCGATTGCTATTAATGAAAAACGTCCGGCTCGGGATTTAAGCCTCGAGTCGGACTTAAAGATGAAAAAAAGAAGTTTTTAGATAAATAGGTAAAAAAAGGGGAAATTTCTTATGGTGCGATTGCTCGACGTTTGCAAGGTGTACGAAAACGGAACACCTGCGCTTACGGGCATCAATTTGCGCGTCGATGACGGTGAATTTGTATTTTTAGTCGGCTCATCCGCTTCGGGAAAGTCCACGCTTGTAAAAATACTTACAAGCGAGGTGGAGATGACCAGTGGAAGAGGTAACGTCAACGGCTTTAATTTAAATAAACTCAAACCTTCGGATATTCCGAAGCTTCGCCGCACTATCGGCGTAGTCTTCCAGGATTTCAGATTGATTGAGAAAAAGACCATTTATGAAAACGTGGCATTTGCAATGCGTGCAGTCGGCGCTCCGCCGAGGATTATAAAAAAGCGTGTGCCTTACGTATTAAATCTTGTAGGGCTTTCCAAGAAAATGTATGCCCACCCGTATGAGCTCTCCGGCGGTGAGCAACAGCGTGTAGCGATTGCGCGTGCGCTTGTAAATAATCCGAGTATGATTATTGCCGATGAGCCAACCGGAAACCTCGACCCAAAGATGGCGATGGATATTATGATGCTGCTTGAGCGTATCAACTCTTTGGGCACAACTCTTCTGGTGGTTACGCATGAGCGCGAACTGGTCAATACATTCTCAAAGCGCGTTATCGCAATAGGCGATGGACGCATTGTTAGTGATAAGATGGGCGGGTACTATCAAAATGAAGCTTTATAATATTACTTATTTCATACGTGAAGCACTTTCAAGCATTGTAACGCATCGGTTTATGAGCTTTGCGGCAGCGGGTGTAATATGTGCTTGCCTGCTGATAACCGGAAGCTTTCTAATGGTTGCCGTAAACGTCGAAAACATACTTGACGAGGTTGAAAATCAAAACGAAGTAGTTGTTTTCGTTGATGAAAGCTATGATGAAGATACCGCTCGTGAACTAAAAGACACTCTTTTAGATGTCGATAATGTAGCCGATGCAGTGTTTGTTTCAAAGGAAGAAGCATTCAGCAAATTTCAAAACGAGTTGGGTGAAGAAAGTGAGCTGCTTGAGGGGTTGGAAAACGATAATCCGCTCAGAAACCGTTTTACGCTCAAACTCCATGATATTTCAAAAACCGCAAGCACCGCAAAGGCACTTGAGCGCGTGGACGGAATAGCCAAGGTACAGGCACGCAGCGATATTTCGGATAAAATATTACAGGTGCGGGGTCTTGTAACTGCAATTTGCTTGGTTCTGATAATCGTATTGCTTGCAGTAAGTGTATTTATTATTTCCAATACTGTAAACCTTACGATTTTTAACCGTCGTGAGGAAATTGCGATAATGAAGATGGTAGGTGCTACAAACGGCTTTGTTCGCATACCGTTTGTTATTGAGGGTATGCTTCTCGGCCTTGCCGGTGCAGTCATCGCCCTGTTCTTGCAATGGTGCGTTTATGTATATGTATCACGCACCGCGCTTGAGGGCATACAGATGTTTAACATCATAGGCTTTGGCGAGTTGTTTGTTCCGTTGCTTTCAATTTTCATGGGAGTCGGAGTTTTCGTCGGTTGTATCGGAAGTGCGATTATACTGCGCAAGTTCCTCAAGGTATAGGATAATCCGGAAAGGGGTTGTATCTTTGTGAAGAAAAAACACGTTAAGATAGTTGCGGCAATTATTGCAGGGCTCTTGGCGCTTCTTTTGATTGCGCCCATCGTTCTGGATGTTATATATTATTCAAATTCAGGCGCGTCTGCGGCACCTACGGTTGCGGGACTCAACAGTCAGCTTGATAATCTTGAAAAAGAGAAAAAACAAATTCAAAAGGAAATTAACCGTTTAAAAAGCGAGAAAAGCTCAACTCAGGCTAAAAAGAATGCACTTGACCGCGAAATATCCGTAATGCAAAAAGAAATCAATACGGTAAGCAGCCTTATAAGTACTCTTGATACGCAAATTAATCAGTTTACTTCAGAGCTTGCGGATATAGAAAATAAAGAAAAAGAGCAGTATGAAGCGTATAAGCTGCGTGTTCGCGTTATGGAGGAAGAGGGAAGCGTCTCGTATATAAGCGTACTTTTGGCGGCGGAAAGTTTTTCGGATTTGCTTACTAAAGTAGAGATAATCCAAAACGTTATGACGCATGACCAAAACCTTATGACAAAGCTTAAGGAAACGCGTGCCCAGGTTGAGCAAAAGAAAAAGGAAATCGAATCAAGCCGCGCTGAACAGGCTGCGGCTAAGGCAAAGCTTGTAAGAAGCCAGGATGCACTGGAGGTTAAATCCGGTGAAATGGGCGATGTCATTCATGAACTCAGCGACGAGCAAGCCAAGTACCAGAAAGAGTTTAATGAAGCTGAGCGGGCTATGCAGTCTGCAAAAGCCGAGCTTAAAAAGCTGTTAAACAGCAGTAAATCGTCACAGACTAAATATGTAGGCGGCACGTTCATGTGGCCGACTCCGAGTTGTACGATTATTACCTCAGCTTACGGTATGCGTTATGACCCGATTACGCGTGTTCGCAGTAAACACACTGGTGTGGACATTGGCGCAAGGCACGGTTCAAATATAGTTGCGTCAAACTCGGGAACCGTCGTCACTTCGGGATGGTCGTCAAAAGGCTACGGCAACTACGTGGTTATCAACCACGGCGGCGGTATGAGTACGCTTTATGCTCATATGAGTAAACGCCTTGTTTCCAAAGGTCAGACCGTAAGCAAGGGAGATGTTATAGGACTCGTCGGTTCTACCGGTTACTCTACCGGTCCACACCTGCATTTTGAGATTTTGAAAAATGGTGATGATACTAATCCGATGAATTATTTTACCAAGAGTTAGGACGGTTTTGATGAAAAAACGCTTTGTTATGACAACGCTTGCTCTTATGCTTCTTACCGCGGCGGTTACTTACGGTATGGCATTTTATATGAGCAAGCAAAGCTATGAAACTAAAATAGGTGAACTTAACAGACGCTCTGAGCAATATGCTAAGATTGCAGAGGTGCAGGGCTATATTGATAAGTACTATGTCAATGAGTACGATGAAAAGTCGGTAACCGACGGTGCGGCAGCCGGAATGGTTGCGTATTTGGGTGACAAATGGTCATACTATCTTACGGCAGACCAGTTTGCAGACTTAAACGAGTCGCTTAACAATAAGCTTGTAGGTATAGGCGTAAATGTCGCATATGATGTGGACAGCGGCGGAATACTTGTCTATGAGCTGTTCCCGGATACACCGGCAGAGGATTCAGGACTGTTGCCAATGGATGTCATCTATGAGGTTGACGGTGTTCCGGTAAGTGAACTTGGCTACGATGCGGCGGTGAATAAAGTTCGCGGCGAAGAGGGAACCGCGGTTAAGCTTAGTGTATACCGCGAGTCAACGCAAGAGTATCTTACCTTTAACGTAACGCGTGAGAATGTGCAGATTGAAGCAATCAGCTCTCAGATACTCACTGGCGGCATCGGATATGTAAAAATCCGCAACTTTGATTTAAACGTCGATAAATCCTTTGCAGAATCCATTTCTAATCTGCAAAAGGCAAATGTCAAAGCTATTGTGTTTGACGTAAGAAACAATCCGGGCGGTGCACTGCAGTCGCTTGTCGCATGCCTGGATATACTGCTGCCGGAGACCGAGCTGATAAGCGCGGTTGACAAAGCTGGAGAGAAGACTGTGTATAAATCAGACGCAAAGTTTATTGACCTGCCTATGGCGGTAATAACAAATGAGCACAGTATAAGTGCGGCTGAGTTTTTTGCCGCATCACTTCAGGAGCATGACAAGGCTGAAATTGTCGGTATGCCTACTACCGGAAAAGGGTGCTCGCAAGTTCCGATACAGCTTAAGGACGGTTCGGGTATAATGCTCTCCACCCAGAAATACTACACCGCTAAAGGTATAAGCCTTGCTGAAACCGGCGGAATTGTTCCGGACCATAAAGTTGAGCTTACAAAAGAGGAACAAACACGCTTTTATAAGCTTACCCAAGCGCAGGACCGCCAGCTCCAAACCGCAGTTGATATAGTAAAGGCAAAAATTCCCGCTTGATTTATTAAGTTATAAGTATATTTACTCGCCTTCTCCCATATATACTATGGGAGGAGGCGCGGTGATTTTGTTGGGAATTGTAATCTCATCGGATAAAAGCAGTAGACTATATCGCGATACTCAGGCAGATTTCCCACTTGTTAAACTTGAGCTTTGCAAAACACGCTGCGCTAAGCGTTGGATTAAAAAACTTGCAAAATGCGGCGTATCAAGAGTTGTAGTTTCCGATAGGATGAGTTGCGCGCTTAAACCGATGCTTGAGAAGTACGGAATAACTCCGGTTACCGGGGGTGAACTTTTACCCCGATTGGGTGCACGAATAGCGCTTAGTGCGCTTTGCTGTAATAATATATGCATCGCAAATACCGGAGCGGAAATATATTCAGGCAGTTCATATGCGTATGAGGCTGTGTCAGTTTGCAGTAAAGAGATGCGATATGTATCGGTCTGTGGGCGAGGTAGCGCAATCCTTGCTGAAAGAGCGAGTGAAGAACTCGGTATTTCGGTTATTTCGGGTGAAATACCTGCGGGACTGTGCGAAAACATATTACGCTTGTATTTAGACGTAAATGGGCCTCTCTTTTCGATTATAACAAAAAGCCAAGTGCTTAAATTTCAAGGTGCAAATATTGTCCTGCCACAGAAATATTCCGTGCTGTGTGATGCGGAAAATGAACTCGGACTTGCCCAAGCCCTTGTGCAGAGCGGAAAACTCATGATTTCACAAATAGGAATCCGCGATGTGCGGTTGAGCAATTGTTAAAAATGTGTTCAAAAAAATGTTAGACTTGACATTTGACGCGTATTTCTATATAATATTGTACAATGTTTGTTTTAAACTAAAAACGTTTTATATAATTAAATGTTCATAGAAGGGGTAAATAACATGCAAAAGGTGTATAAGCTTTCAAAACAGCGATTGCAGGAGCTTAAAGACGAGCTCGAATATTTAAAAACTGTTCGTGAAAAAGAAGTTGCTGACCAGATAAAGGAAGCACGTTCTTTTGGCGATTTGTCCGAGAACAGTGAGTACGATGAGGCAAAAAACGAGCAGGGTAAACTCTTCTCACGTATTGCTGAGGTCGAAAATATCCTGTCAAACTATGTCCTTATCGAGGATGTTGATGCGGATAATGATACGGTTGTTACAGGAACAAAGGTAATAGTTGAGGATTTGGAGGACGGCTCCAAAGAAGAGTACCACATTGTCGGCTCTCAGGAGGCAGATCCCTATCAGCGCAGAATTTCCGATGAGTCTCCGTTCGGCAAGGCTCTTTTGGGTAAAAAAGCCGGCGAGATTGCAAGCGTAGAAGCTCCGGCAGGAGTTTTACAGTACAAGGTTGTTGAAATTATTAGATAAAACGTGATTGAAACAGCCGGGAAGCTATTGCATCCCAGCTGTTTTTTTCTAGAAATAAAAGAAGTTATATGTCCAGGAAGGATACGGTGGTCACCATGAATCATTGGTCAGAAGAAATAGCAAAGAAAATTATAGAAAGAAACCCGAATAAAGAAGAATATGTGTGTGCGGCGGGCATCAGCCCGTCCGGCTCTGTTCATATAGGCAACTTCCGCGATGTGGCAACAAGCTACTTTGTCGTCCGTGCGCTCCGCCGCATGGGAAAGAAAGCAAAACTGCTTTTCTCATGGGACGAGTTTGACCGTCTGCGTAAAGTTCCGGTAAACGTAGCTAAAGCTAAAGACGGAATGGATAAATATATCGGGTATCCGTATGTTGACGTGGAAAACCCATTCGGGAATACGGACGAATGCCCGAATTATGCTGTCTATTTTGAAAAAGAGTTTATGCGCTCAATTGATAAATTCGGCATAGACATGGATTATCGCTATCAGGCGAATATGTACCGCAGCGGAAAGTATGCTGACCAGATTATCCATGCGCTTAAAAAGAGAAAAGAAATATTTGATATTATTGACAATCACCGTACCCAGGATGCAGCAGAGGGTGAGAGGGATAATTACTATCCGGTAAGCATCTACTGCTCTGAATGTCATCGCGATACAACTAAGATACTCTCCCTTTCTGATGACTGCACCGAAGCCGAGTACGAGTGCGCTTGCGGTCATAAGGGTACTTTCAATTTTACGCGCGACTTCAACTGCAAGCTTGCTTGGAAGATTGACTGGCCGATGCGTTGGATGTACGAGGGTGTTGACTTTGAGCCCGGTGGAAAGGACCACGCGAGCATAAACGGAAGCTACGATACTGCAAAGGATATAGCAAAAGAAATTTTCAATTACCCTGCACCGATATTCCAGGGCTATGAGTTTATAGGTATAAAGGGTACTACCGGCAAAATGTCCGGCTCATCAGGACTTAACCTTACACCTGAAACACTTCTTAAAATTTACGAGCCTGAAATAATTCTCTGGCTTTATTCAAAAACAGAGCCTCTTAAGGCATTTGATTTCTGTTTCGACGATGGTATTCTTCGTCAGTATTTTGAATTCGATA
>JAZRUF010000069.1:0-9841 GCA_045652405.1 Eubacteriales bacterium
ACGACATGGCTACGATCCGACTTTGTTCGCTTATATATTTGAGGAGAAATCTATAAAAATCTCGTGCTGTAGAGGAGTCGTTATGTAAGCCTATTACCAAATCGCGACGGCAAACCGGATTTGATATTGGGATTAAATTTACATCCGATGAGGGGAATTCACTCCAGGAAAATTCCGGCCAGAACCCGATGCCGACACCTGCTTTTATAAGGTTGCGCATAGTCGCAGGTGAGTCGGATTCAAAAATAACGTTTTGTGTAAACCCTACGGAGTCGCAAAACTTGTCACAAACAATTCTGAAAAGGCGCGAACCGGAAAGATTTACAAAGCCTTTCTCGCGCACCTCGGCTAAGTCAATTTGCTCTTTCATGTCATATTCCGGGGTTTTCGGAGTTGCAAGATATATCCTCTCTTCTATTACATCACGCTCGACATACGCGGGAAGATGCGAAAAATTAACTGAATTTGTAGTTATGGATATGTCGCAGTCAACCTCTGTATTCTGAATAATGCGGAAATGCGTGGACTTATTTTTCTTTGTGTATTCAACTACCGCGTCACTGACTATAACAGATGCTGTCAGCACATTAAGCTTAATTGTGCTTTCTGCATTTTCCTTTATCTTTTCAAATTCATCTGATATGTCATCTAAAATTGAGAACAGGCGCTCGCACCGCTCTTTTAAATATCTGCCATGCTCTGTAAGATACACATGCCTGCCTTTTTTGTAAAAAAGCAGCAAGCCGATTTCGTCCTCTAAAGTCTTTATGGTTTTTGTAAGTGCGGGTTGAGAAATATAAAGCTCCTGCGCCGCGCGCGTAATATTTTGATATTTAGCAGCTATGTAGAAATGATGGAGTTTACTTAAATCGAGCATTGTCATCACCTATAACTTCAAGTTATTGATTGCATAACAATTATATATTTTACATGCAGCGTATGTCAATATATAATATGTCAGGAAATAAAAACACTCAGAAAGGTGAGATTAGTTGTGGAACAGATTTTTGAAAGTCTTATGATGATTTGCTTTGGTGTGTCGTGGCCTATATCTGTGTACAAAAGTATAGTGTCAAAATCCGTAAAGGGTAAGAGCTTGTTTTTTGTAATTGCCATATGGCTCGGATATATCGCGGGCATATCCGGCAAATTTGCAAGCGGTAAGATGAGCTATGTTTTCTTTCTCTATATTTTCAATTTTATCATGGTAAGCGCGGATTTGGTTTTATATTTCATAAACAAAAAGCGCGAAGAATAGAATATGTGAATACAAAAAGTAGCTTGTCATGAAACGCCAAGCTACTTTTTGTATAAAAAATCCGAGTGGCAACTGCCACTCGGATAAATTGAAAGCTATTACTTTTTGCTGTGGTGGAAGAAGTTCCAACCACCGAGCATTTTCGGATTGCCCGGATCGTCTTTAAGAAGCTCTTTGTAGTTAAGGGCAACTTTCTTGAATGCATTAGCATACTCTTCGATAACTTCCGGACGGTAGTGGGTAAACCACGGAATGCTGTAAACCATTGCACCGATCTTCTCGGAAACCGGAAGGGACTTATCGAGCTCGCGAACATCGCGGTCAGCAAATGCGATACGAGTGGGCTTGCCATCGCCGTAAACGTCAGCGGTGTTCAAAATCTCATGAGTGTGCATTGCAGCGTTGCAGCCTGCAGAGCAACCCAAGAAACCTTCAGCTCTTACAGCCTCGCAGAAGCGGGTAACGCTTAAGCCGCCAAGCTCTTCAGCCACATACAGACCGTGCGGTGCATACCAACCGGCCATGTTGCCGATAGAATCGTCAACGCGGTGCGGGCGGAGACCCGGAACGCCTTCGAGGCACTTCCAAAAGTAGTCGATAGACTTGCGGATTTCAGCGCAACGCTCGTCGTAGTACTTAATCTGTACACGGCCCATAGCAGAGCTGAGCTGGTGCATACGGTACTTGTAGCCACCCATCGGAAGTCTCAAAAACGGCTTTAAGTCCTCAGCGTCTATGTTAGAGTCGTTGAATATCTCGTAGTGACCGAGTGCGCAAGCGTGGTCGTAAATGTCCTTATCGTCGGTTATGAGCATGCCGCCTTCGCCGATAGCAAAAGACTTTCCAGCCATCAGGGACATTGCACCTACGTCACCGATAGTACCGAGCATTTTGCCCTTGTACATACCGCCCTGAGCATGAGAAACGTCCTCAATAACCTTTAAGTTGTGCTTCTTTGCAATCTCAAGGATCGAGTCCATATCAGCCGGATGGCCGAGGTAGTGAACGACCATAATAGCCTTAGTGCGCGGAGAAATTCTATGCTCAATGTCCTTCGGGTCGATGCAGAGAGAAACCGGGTCAATGTCTGCAAAAACCGGAACGCCACCCAAAGACATAATCGGGAAAGCGGTTGCCCAGTAAGTTACGCTCGGGAAGATAACCTCATCGCCGCGGCGAACGCCAGCACCGTACATAGCAGCCTGCAGGGAAGCAGTACCGTTATTGAAGGTGAGCGCATATTTGCTGCCTGACCACTTCTTGAAATCCTCCTCAAATGCACGGCTTACGTCAGTACCTGACATATTGCCTGCGCGCAGGACTTCCAGTGTTGCCTCTTCGTCTTCTTTGGTGACGATAGGCCATTTAAACATATCGCCGGGATCCATGGTGACAGCCTTAGGGCCACCGAAAATAGCTAATTCTGACATTGTAATACACTCCTTATATGTATTTTGGTGACTTTATTATAGTCACTAAAAGAAAAAAAGTAAAGCAAAAATTTATTTTTAAATATTTTAGCACCAAATTTTCGTAGTATATGCAAATGAGACTTTGAAACTAAAGCCTCATTCAAATCTGTATTTATTTCTTTATAAACATGCTGTTTATGCAGAGATTTTCAGGATTTAATCTATCTTTTTGGTGACAGCCGTGGGACCACCCCAAATAGCTAATTCTGGCATTGTAAAATATTTTATTTTTTTGAAAATAAAAACGGAGCTGATATTCGCTATCGGCTCCGTTTAAAATCATTGGGTTTTCTTTTCAAATTGTTCTTTGATCATCATATCTTTTACTTTCATAAGGCGTGAGAGGTTTCCGCGCTCGTTTTCGTCAAGCTTCATTGTAATATATCTTATCGTCTCCTCAAGCTGAGGTATCATTACATACTCAAGCGCGTTTACGCGGCGGCGTGTTTTCTCTATCTCCTGCGCCAGGAGCTGGGCGGATTTTTCCATCTGTGCAAGCTCCAAAAGCTCGGACATTATATCAGAGAGCGCACCTACGGCATCGTCAAGCTCACCGGATGTCATCGCGTAACCGTAGGGGTAAATATCCGAAGGGTCGTCATTTTTCATTTTAAATTCATAGCGCGGGACATCCACACTCATTATATTTTTAAATGACATGGAGAGCGAAACGCTCTGCTTCGGGCAGAGAAGAGATTGCTCAAGCATTTCGGGTGACATGACCGCAGAGGCTATCGCAAAATTCTTCTGAGCGCGTATCAGGGAATCCTCCACACGCACGCGAAGCTCTTTGTTTTTTCGCACAATATCCAAAAACTGCTTCATCATCTCATCGCGCTTATCCTTTAAGAGCTTATGCCCGCGCCGCGCGGTGACTAAGCGAGTTTTTAACCGCTTAAGCTCCATACGTGTAGGATTAACATTCAGTCGTGCCAGACGGAACACCTCCTTGCAAAAATCTTAGCGCTATTTATCAAGCGGGAAATATTTATCAATATATTCGGGTTTAATGCGCTTAAGCTCGGTCTTCGGAAGTATTGATAAAAGCTCCCAACCAAGATTCAAAGTATCCTCAATGGAGCGGTTTTCATCATACCCCTGATTTACATATCTCTTTTCAAACTCATCTGCAAACTTTGCATAGAGCTTATCAATATCCGAGAGTGCGGCTTCACCCAAAATCGTCATAAGTTCTTTTGCGTCCTTACCACGCGCATAAGCGGCAAAGAGCTGGTTCATTGTACCCGAATGATCCTCACGTGTTTTGCCGTTTCCTATGCCCTTGTCCTTAAGACGTGAGAGTGAAGGAAGTACATCCACCGGCGGCAGAACTCCCTTGCGGTAAAGCTCACGTGATAAGATAATCTGACCTTCGGTTATATATCCGGTCAGGTCGGGGATAGGATGCGTCTTATCGTCCTCGGGCATGGAGAGAATCGGTATCATGGTAATTGAACCTTCACTGTCCGTATGGCGACCTGCGCGCTCGTACATGGTTGCAAGGTCTGTATACAAATATCCCGGATAGCCGCGGCGACCTGGAACTTCCTTACGTGCGGCAGAGACCTCGCGCAGCGCCTCTGCGTAGTTTGTGATGTCCGTCATGATTACAAGAACGTGCATGTTCTTTTTAAAGGCAAGGTATTCGGCTGCGGTAAGAGCCATACGCGGTGTGGAAATACGTTCAATCGCCGGGTCATTTGCCAGATTTATAAAAAGAACGGTTCGGTCGATTGCGCCGGTGCGTTTAAAGTCAGAAATAAAGAAATCCGCCTCTTCAAAGGTGATGCCTATAGCCGCAAAAACAACTGCAAACTGAGCATCTGCCTTTAAAACCTTTGCCTGACGTGCAATCTGCGCGGCAAGCTGCGCATGCGGAAGACCTGAGCCTGAGAAAATCGGAAGCTTCTGACCGCGCACGAGCGTGTTGAGTCCGTCAATCGTGGATATTCCGGTCTGGATAAATTCATCCGGATAATTTCTCGCCGCCGGATTCATAGGCGTGCCGTTTATATTGCGGCGCTCATCCGGAAGAATTTCCGGACCGTTGTCCGCAGGACGGCCCATGCCGTCAAAAACGCGGCCAAGCATATCCTCGGAAACCGAAAGCTCAATTCCGTGGCCTAAAAAGCGCACCTTGCTCTGAGCTAAGTTTATTCCGGCAGAGTTTTCAAAAAGCTGAACCAAGACGTTGTTTCCGTTTACTTCAAGTACGCGGCAACGGCGAAGCTCGCCGCTTGGAAGCTCAACCTCACCAAGCTCGTCGTAAGATACATCCACTACATTTTCAACAAGCATCAGCGGGCCTGCAACTTCTTTTATAGTACGGTATTCACGCAGCATATTTTACTTTGCCTCCTTGTTTTTGAGTTTTTGAGTCTCGCTCTCCATAAGCTCGGATATGCGAGAGAAGGCATCAACATAATCGTCGTTTGGAACATCCTTGGCGCGTCCTATGCGCTCAAGGGCGGAAATACTAAAGAGTGAATCAAGCTCAACGCCTGAGTCAAGAGCATCTTTTGCAAGCAAATTAAATTTGAGGATGAGGGACAAAAGCATCGCCTGCTTGTCAAGAGGGGAAAAGCTGTCAGTATCTACAAATGCATTTTGTTGCAGGAAGTCCTCGCGTATAATGCGCGCGGTCTCAAGGGTAAGGCGGTCACTTGCACTGAGTGCATCAATGCCGACCAAACGCACGATTTCCTGAAGCTCGTTTTCGAGCTGTAGTATATTCATAAGCTCGGTGCGGTTTGAAATAAAGGTCTTATTAACGTTCTCATCAAACCACGGTTTAAGTCTGTCCAAATAAAGGGAATAGGAGTTTAACCAGTTTATCGCGGGGAAGTGGCGTGCATAAGCAAGGGAGGAATCAAGACCCCAGAACACCTTTACTATGCGAAGTGTCGCCTGGCTTACCGGCTCTGAAATATCGCCGCCTGGAGGTGAAACCGCGCCTATCGCGGTCAGAGAACCCATGCGCTTTTGGGCGGATTTGCATATAATTCGACCCGAGCGCTCGTAAAACTGAGCCAGACGCGATGAAAGATAAGCAGGATAACCTTCTTCGCCGGGCATCTCCTCAAGACGGCCGGACATTTCTCGCAGCGCCTCCGCCCAACGCGATGTGGAGTCTGCTATAACCGCTACGTCGTAGCCCATGTCGCGGTAATACTCGGCAATCGTTATACCCGTGTATATCGAAGCCTCACGCGCAGCAACCGGCATATCCGAGGTGTTTGCAATAAGCACCGTACGCTTCATAAGAGATTCTCCGGTTTTCGGGTCCTTGAGCTCAGGAAACTCGCGCAGAACATCCGTCATCTCATTGCCACGCTCGCCGCAACCGATGTATACAACTATATCCACATCAGACCATTTTGCAAGCTGATGCTGAACAACCGTCTTACCGCTTCCAAACGGACCCGGAACCGCTGCAGTACCGCCCTTTGCGATGGGGAATACCGTGTCGATAATTCTCTGTCCGGTAATCATCGGAACATCCGGCGGTAGCTTTTCACTGTAGGGACGACCTACACGCACCGGCCATTTCTGAAGCATGCAAATATCCTCGCACTCGCCGGTCTCTTTTCTTATGCGAACAACCGTGTCCGTCATCTTGAGGTCACCTGAAAATACTTCTATAACCTCACCTGATATGCCGTGAGGAACCATAACTCGGTGCTCGATGATAACCGTTTCGGGCACAGTTCCCAAAATATCGCCCGCGGATACTCTGTCACCCGGCGCAACGCTTGGGGTAAAGTGCCACAGTCGTTCACGGTCAACCGATTTAACCTCAACTCCGCGCTTGATATTGCTTCCGGTTATCTCGCGCAGCTTTTCAAGCGGGCGCTGAATTCCGTCATATATAGTTTCAATAAGACCGGGTGCAAGCTCAACGGACAAGGGCGCACCGGTGGTAACTACTTCATCACCGTAGCCTATTCCTGCGGTTTCCTCATATACCTGAATGGAAGCGCGGTCACCGCGCATTTCGATTATTTCACCTATCAGGCGGTCACTTCCGACCAAAACTACGTCAAACATATTTGCATGAGCAAGACCTTCGGCTACGATAAGAGGACCGGAGACCTTGATTATTCTTCCGCTGCTCATATTCGAGTTCATTCCTTTCGCACATATCTGCGGTATGTGCAATGTTGATTTTTAAAGTATATCTGCACCGACCGCGCGTTCAACCGCATTGTGAAGAGCGCGCATACCCGTTCCCAACGTGCCGCCCTTACCCGGGATGAGTATTATTGCGGGGGTCACGGAGTCCTTATATTTTATGATTTCATCTTCAATATCCGAGGCAAGCTGCTCGGTGATGTATATGACCGCATACGTGTCATTTGCAAGACGCGCAATAAGCTCGCGCGCCTCGGCGGATGAGGTTAAAGGATACGTTTCAAAACCAAGTGCCTTAAACCCCATTACGCTTTCGCGGTCGCCAAGTACAGCAATTTTATACATAAGTTGCCCTCAATCTTTCACGAATTTCTGGGGCGGGGAGCTTTTCAAGCTTTGCCGTCAAAAGAATTCTTATGTTGGAAAGCTCAATTTCCTTCGCCGCAAGATATGCAACCAGCGGCGCATCGCCAAAGGCGGAGTATTTTGCGCTTTCAAGGTAAGCGCAGAGTGCATCGTCACACATGCGCTCAAAAACCGTAAGGCTCCCTTTAGAGGTGATTGCCGCTAAAGCCGCCTCACTAGCAGCTTCCAAGCCGTAAGAGGCGAAAGCTTTACCCGGAGAGCCGTCTGCGTTTACTGCCGCAATTATATCCTGCGTGGATACATTGCCACCGTCAAGTAAAATGCGGGACATGAATTCCATGCTTTTCTCCTGCCGCAATGCACGCACAACAGATCGCAGATTGGCGCAGTCTGTCATAAGACGGATATACCCTAAAAGAAAACTGCTGCCCGAGCGTTTTGCGCATTGAAGCATTTCTGAAAACAGGGCGCGGTCGAGTATAAAATCCGAAGCTTGTGCGTCACCCGTCCGCGAAAGGGTGTCCCGCGCATCCTCATATGCCGCGCGCATCGCGGGCGAAAGAGGGGAAAGGTCATCTTGTTTTAGAGATGATACCAATGTGTTTATATCAACGCGCCCTGAGTCTATAAGAAGATGCTCGACGTTGCGCTTTGCATATAACGCTTTAATCAGTGTTTTGATATTGTGATAATCGTATTTAATTGAAAACGCATCTACAATATCCGGATTCGGAGATATATCTCGCATGAGTGCAAAGGTTCGCTCGCGCTCAGCCGATATAGCGTTTTCAATGAATGACGGATTTCCGTCAAGCTCGGGATACCCGAGCTCTGAAAGGACCTTTACTGCATCTGCAACGCTTTCCGCTTCAAGCATTCTCTCAGCATCATCACGCCCTAAGAGCTGCCGCTCAAGAGCGCGCACACGCGCGGATGCATACAGGTAGTCTCTGTCTTTTATTTTCATTGGGATGTTTCTCCCTTCGGTCAATTGAAGAGAATTTGAGCCACTTCGACGGAGAGCTTTTCGCGTGAAAGACGAATAAGAGTATCAAAAGTTGCATTGATTTCCATTTTATCTTTCAAAAGTATAACTCCGCCGGAAATGCTGCGCGTCTCATCGGATAACGTCAAACCACCGCTAAGCTGTGACAGAAGCTGCCGCCCGAGTTTTTTAATGGATGATGCCTCATCCTTTTCTTTTCGTGATTTTAGAATACGGTTTGCCTCCGCGACAACCTGCTTGCCGTAAGCTGCACGGTCGTCCGGTGAGAGGACAATCTGCTCATCACCTGAAATTGAGCTTTCTGCAGCAAGCTTTGCAAGGACTGAAATATACTCATCCTCAGGCAGAAGAGTAAGTTTCTCAAGCGCTGTCTCAAACGCCGCGTCAATCAGCTCCTGCTTGGTTTTTAAATGGAGCTTTCGCGCATCAAGCCGAGCAGCGCCGATTAGGCGCTCTTCGCGTTCTTCAGCTGCCTTGCGTCCGCGCTCTGTAACTTTTATAGCTTCAGCATCTGCAAGCTCGCGGTATCCTTTAAGGATTTCCTCAGCCTCAGATTTGGCACGCTCGGTTATGCTGTCGCACTCGGCTTGCGCCTGATTTGCAATTTTTTCACAGATTTTATCAATGCCTTTCATATGGGCACATCCTTAACTAAAAAATGATTATTAAAGGCGGATGCCGTTGAGCATAAGGAAAGAAACCAGCAGAGCAAGAACCGCATAAGTTTCAACCATCGCTGCAAAGGTCATGCCCTTTGATACCTGGTCCGGGCGCTTTGCCACGATGTTTACACCCGCAGCTGCCGCGCGGCCCTGCGCAATGGCGGAGATAAGACCTACTATTGCAATGGGAAGACATGAAAGGAAAATATTGATGCCTGCGGCTATTGAAACATCCACAGCCGCGCCGCCGACGATGCCAACCTTGAGCAGTACAAGGAAAGCTATAAGGAGTCCGTAAAGTCCCTGAGTACCCGGCAGAACCTGCAGAAGAAGTACCTGACCGAACTTGTTCGGGTCCTCGGTAACAACGCCTGAAGCTGCTTCACCAACGATGCCTACGCCTTTTGCAGAACCGATACCTGCCAAAGCTGCCGCCAAAACCGCGCCTAATAGAGCAATTGCCATTCCTGTTAATTCCATTTTAATGTTCCTCCTTAATAATGTCTACATATTTAGTTTGTGTGTCCAATGGTTCAAAGAGCGTGCCGCCGCTCTGATAAAACTTTCCGAAAAATTCCACGTACTGTAAGCGCGCAGTGTGAACGTACGAGCCAACCAGGTTTATCGCTATGTTAAACGTATGACCGATAAGGAATACAAAAATAAAACCTATCGGACCGGTAAGAACACCCATCGTGTTCATAACACTTGCGACAACCGCGGTTGCAAGACTGAGCGCCAAAAGACGTGAGTAGGAGAGAATATCCCCCAAATACGAAGTTATGTCATAGAGGCTTGTTATGCCCTTTGTAAATTTCTTCAAAAGCTTTTTCTCGTGCCGTCCCTGCGTCAGGATAAGCCCTAATGCACCCGCACCTGCGAGTGTTGCGCCGACAACTGTAGGTCCTACGATTAGGAAAACCGCACCTGCAAGAACCAACCACCA
>JAZRUF010000070.1:0-4793 GCA_045652405.1 Eubacteriales bacterium
CTCCTCGTTTTCTAACTCCGTAAAATCCGCTGTTCATTCATGCATTAACGTTAGTGCATTCGTAGTTTCATTTTCGGTGATGATAAAACTTCTTGATATATACAAAGTGTTTAATCCGCTTACGGTACTTTTGCCCACCGCGGCCGACCTCGCAAAACAAATTTGCATTGGGCTTTTAGAGGTAACAAATGGATTAACCTCACTTGCGCAATGCGGCGGCAGTATTAACGCTCATATAATAACTTCCGCATTTCTTATCGGTTGGGCGGGGGTATCAATTCATTTTCAAACCTTATCAATAATTAATAAAAAACTATCCATGAAACCTTATATAGTCGGAAAGGCATTTCACGCGACAATTTCATTAATCCTCACGGCAATCATATTGAAAACAAATATAATAAAAAACTCTGTACTCACTTTTGCCCCGGCAATTGAAACAAAAACCTCATTTCCGCTCTTAGGTTCAGGTCTTATAAGTGCTGCTGCAGGAGCTTTTATACTGTTGGCAATTTTTTTACTGATAATTTTTTATGAAATTTCGCAAAATGACTGGAAAAATATCCGAAAATAGTGTATATTGATATATAAGAGAATGAGTAAGGAGGTTTTTCCTTGAAGATATTTAGCAAAGAAATCGAGCCCTACTGCATATATTGTGTGCACTCAAAGCCCATTGGCAGCATGCAGGTTATATGCCCAAAGCACGGCATTGTATCAACAAACTACCACTGCAGAAAATACAAATATGATCCGACAAAGCGTATCCCACCCGAACCTGCGGCAATGGACATTGAATGTTTTACGGCAGAGGATTTTAAAATTGGTTGATTTACGTAAATAAAAAAGAGCCCTTTGGGCTCTTTTTTATTGATAAAATTCAAACGCCTGACAGATTAAGTCTGTCAGGCGCTGATTTGGCATTTTACTTACAAGCTTATGCCTGCTCGCGCATACGAGCAAAACAATCGCTGCAGTAGACCGGACGATCGGTCTTCGGCTCGAACGGAACCTTTGCCTCGCCGCCGCAAGCTGCGCAAGTAGCGGTGAAGTATTCTCTCGGTCCACGAGCTGCGTTCTTGCGAGCATCGCGGCAAGCTTTGCAGCGCTGCGGCTCGTTCATGAAGCCTCTCTCTGCATAGAACTCCTGCTCACCTGCGGTGAACACGAACTCTGCGCCACATTCTTTGCATGTTAAGGTCTTGTCTTCGTACATTGTTTGTTTCCCTCTCTTTGACTTAGTCTTTGCCCTCAGGTATTTCCCGACTGAGCATTTATGCTTCACAGGTTTTCATGCTCCTGTTGATGCCTTGCTATGAAAATAATGCGCCAGCTTTCGCCGTATACGCTGCACTGCGTTATCAATAGCTTTTGACGTTTTATTCGTCAAATCTGCTATCTCCTGATAAGAACGGCCTTCCAAATACAACTCCAACACTTTAGCCTCAAAACCGGATAACAATCCGCGCAGTACCTGAGATAATTCTTTAAACGCCTCATTGCCAATGACAAGCTCAACCGGATCGCCGGAAATACCTAAGTTAGTTAATGCAAAATCGACATGCTCAGGGTTGCTGTCAAAAAAAGGGGGTTCCAAAGAAATATAGTGATTTAAAGGGTTGTGCTTATTGCGCGCTGCCTGCTTAAGTGCAGAAAGCAACTTATTCTTAATACAGGTGCCGGCAAAGGTTTTAAATAACACGCCCTGCGACGCATTATATTCGCGGATAGCCTTAATAAGACCTATCATTCCCTCTTGAATAAGGTCTTCCGCGTCACCACCGACTAAAAAATACGGACGCGCAAGATACCGAACAAAGTCAGAATAACGTACAATCAATGCATCAGAAGAAACATCATCGCCTTGCTGCGCACTTAAAATCAACTCTTCATCGGATATTTGAGAACATTTTTCATCAAAACATTGCTCATTATCTTGCAATACGTTCTCATTATATATGCTCGTCAACCCCTTGTCAAGTATTATGCAGAATATTTTTTTATTTTTTAAATAAATATTGTTTTTTATGCAATATGACATATCATATTGTTACATTTTTTTACTTAAATCGCGTGCAGCAGATGCAATAACATCAGATACATGTGATGCAATTTGATTAATTTTTTCGAAATCGAGTCCCTCAACCATAACACGTATAAGCGGTTCTGTCCCCGACGGACGCACTAATATACGACCGTCTTCCATGAGTTGTTCAGTAACCTCACGTATGGCGAGTTTTACCTCACGGTCATTTATGACACTATCCTTTATGACATTTGCTACCTTTACATTGATTATAACCTGAGGGTACTGAGGAATTTCGCCACATAGTTCAGATACAGCTATACCACGTCTTTTTACAAGCGATAAAAACTGAACCGCGGTAAGTTCACCGTCTCCGGTCGTGGAATGCTCTCTAAAAATAACGTGACCAGACTGCTCACCGCCGAGCACATAATCCTCTTTAAGCATAAGCTCAAGAACATTTCTATCGCCTACCGCTGAACACGCAACATTTATTCCCATCTTTTTACTGTACGCATGCAAGCCAAGATTACTCATTACGGTAGCGACAAAGCTGTTTCCGTTGAGTCTCCCCTTTTCTTTAAGGTCACACGCGCAAACCGCCATGATACTGTCACCATCGACAATATTCCCCTTTTCATCTACTATCAGGCAACGGTCAGCATCGCCGTCAAAGGCAACACCCACATCGTATTTTCCGACCACAACTTTTTCACGCAAAGTGTCCATTTTTGTTGAACCGCAACTTGCATTTATATTGACACCGTCCGGGGTATCAAAAATAAAATTGCACTCAGCTCCCAATTTTTCAAACAAGCTTCGCGCCGTATGTGATGCAGCGCCGTTTGCACAGTCAATAAGTATTTTAAGACCGGAAAGATCGCCATCAACAGTACCTGCAACATAATCAATATATTCTGATACCGCGTTTTCCTTGTGCCGTACTCTTCCTAAATCACCGCCAATGCAAGTCGGAAACTCCGTATCACCTGTCAAGTACTCTTCAATTTCAAGCTCCAATTCATCCGAGAGCTTATACCCTTGTGAATTGAATATTTTTATTCCGTTAAACTCCATAGGATTATGCGATGCCGAGACAACGATTCCCGCATCTGCCTTATGTGCCACCGTCAAGTATGCAACTGCAGGAGTCGGCACAAATCCAAGCATTCCAACTTCCGCTCCGACTGAGGATATACCTGCTGCCAGCGCGCATTCAAGCATGTCCGATGAAATGCGTGTATCTTTACCTATATAGATTTTGGCCCTGTGCTTAAGCTCTTTTGTAAGAACAAATGCAGCCGCCTGACCTACACGAAACGCAAGCTCAGGAGTAAGCTCCTGATTTGCTACGCCACGAATACCGTCGGTTCCAAAAAACTTTCCCATAAAATCCTCCATTTCAACTGTGGACAAGGTTAAAATTCTACCTGTCCCATAAACTCAAGCTTCAAATGATCGTATGCGCGCTTTGTCACGCATCTTCCTCGCGGTGTTCTTTTTATGAATCCGTTTTGCATTAAAAACGGTTCGACCGCATCTTCAATTGTAACAGCTTCTTCACCTATGGTTGCCGCAAGAGTGTCAAGCCCAACCGGACCTCCGCCAAAATTTTCAATAATGCTCATTAGCATGCGGCGGTCGGTTGAATCAAGTCCGGTTTCGTCAATCTCAAGCGCATCCAGTGCAGTATCAGCCAGCATCTGCGTTATAACACCGTCCGCCCTTACCTGGGCAAAGTCACGCACACGCTTTAAAATTCTGTTTGCAATACGCGGTGTTCCACGGCTCCTCTTTGCTATTTCAAGAGCACCTCCATCCTCAATCGGTATATTCAAAATACCCGCACTACGCTTTACGATAGAAAGAAGCTCCTCCGGTGAATACAGCTCAAGCCGCAAAATGACACCAAAACGGTCTCTGAGCGGAGATGTAAGCTGACCCGCACGAGTAGTTGCGCCCACCAGCGTAAATTTGGGTAAATCCAAACGTATAGATCTGGCAGATGGTCCTTTTCCTATGATAATATCAAGAGCATAGTCCTCCATCGCCGGATAAAGAATTTCCTCAACGCTTTTATTAAGCCTGTGTATCTCATCAATAAACAATATATCATTCTGTGAAAGATTCGTAAGCAGAGCCGCCAAATCTCCAGGCTTTTCTATTGCCGGACCGGATGTAATCCTTACATTGACTCCCATCTCATTTGCGATTATTCCCGCAAGTGTGGTTTTACCGAGACCCGGCGGGCCGTACAGCAATACGTGGTCAAGTGGTTCACCACGTTTTTGTGCTGCCTCAATATAAACCGATAAATTTTCTTTTGCCTTTGTTTGCCCGGTATACTCACAAAGTTTTTTAGGACGAAGCGAGGCTTCCCCATCATCCTGATTTGTGAGAGTGGAGGTAACTATTCTGTTTTCCTGCTCATCCATACGGCTATCAACATTGTTAAATTCTATACTCATATCAAAAACCCGCCTCCGTATTTCCTTGAATTTTCATTTAACGTATAAGTCCCGCAAGTGCTTTTTTTATTATCTCTTCAACCGTAAGGCTTGAAATATCTACATTTCGCAGTGTAGCGTCAATTTCCGCCTGCGAATAGCCGAGCACTGCAAGTGCTGCAACCGCTTCACCCATTGCATCATTTGAAATTGCGACCGGAATTGAACCTACCGTGCCCGATGACAGATTAATTTGCTCTTTTGCCATCTTATCCTTTAATTCAAGGATAATTCGCTGCGCCATTTTTTTACCTACGCCT
>JAZRUF010000071.1:0-7380 GCA_045652405.1 Eubacteriales bacterium
CTAAGTCCAAAATCCTTTTGGATTTTTCAATGAGCGTAGGATTCAGTTCAGTATTTACAAAACCTCTGCCTAAATCTCCGCAAAGAGCAGAAAAAACAAGACCATGTTCTTTAACAGTATTTAAAAGAATGCGCCTTTTTGCCGAGTTTAAATTCTCAGGTGCGAATTCGCCTGCGGTTGCGTACATCTGCAAACCCTTTGCTCCGATTTCGGCAGCTTTTTTTATGGCTTCATGCGTAGGTAGCTTAAAAGAATCGAGCATTACGCCGATAGGAAACTGATACATATCAGACCCTCCTTAACACTGTAAGTTATATTTTAAAAGAACAAAATCCATGCCACCCAAGATTTTATTCGCAAGCTCTTTTCCACCGTCTGCACAGGTGATGACGTTTGCGTAAACCGGATGCGTGTGCATGACATATTTTTTCATAAGTGAGTGAAAACCGGTCTCAACCGATGGACGCAGGGTTTTACCCTCGGCATTCGGGAATACGCAGGACATTGTAAATGGGGTGGAGTTGTTCTCGCGCTCCTCAAGCTCAGAGGTCGGAACATCTGTGTGATATTGGCGTATTTTGATGTAATCAACATCTGCGTAACCTGAGGTTTCGGTTATCTCACCTATAGTAAAGCCGGATGCTTTAATTGCCATTTTGTTACCGTCATGCTTTACGGATGCATTTCCACCGCCGCCCTGAACATAGTCCTTCATCGCGCCGATTTTTGCGCACATTTCCACAAAAGCTTTCATTGCTAATTCCCTCCTACCGTTTTAAAAGAACTTCCTGCTCGTATTTCTTAATTTCTTCAAGCCATGCACTTTCTTCAGGTGCTCCGCAACGGCGGCAGTATTCTTTCCACACCTCGCCGAAAGGTAACATTTTAAGCTCCTCACTCATTACCATAAGCTCGGTCATATTGCCATCGTCCTGAAGCTTTTTAAGCATTTCATGCGGGGTGAGCATAGCGGAGAGTAATGCCTTTTGCCACGATGAGAAACCAACAACCCAGGCTGCAATTCGGTTGATGCTTGCATCAAAGAAATCAAGCGCCATATGCACGCGCTCAAGAGCGTCGCAGCGAACGATTTCCTTTGCCATTTCGCGGGTTTCATCGTCAAATAAAACTACATGGTCGGAATCCCAACGAATCGGGCGGGTGATATGCAGAGCAATCTCCGGGAAGAACGCTAAGAGAGCGGGGATTTTGTCGGAAACCACCTCGGTCGGGTGATAGTGACCGTTATCCATAAGCGGAAGGCATCCGTCGTGAGTTGCCGCAAAGGTGAGCGCAAACTCGGCAGAGCCTGCGGTGTACGCTTCAACACCTACACCGAATACTTTCGATTCAACGCACGGCTTTACAAGCGCACTGTCATGCGGCTCGGACATGATTTGTTCAACCGAGTCCTTATATCTCATACGCGGGCCTAAACGGTCGGCGGGGATGTCCTTAAAACCGTCGCCAATCCAGATGTTCATAACGCAGGGCACGCCGGTCTCGCGCGCGAAATATTCGGAAATGCGGATGCACGCCTTGCCGTGTTCAATCCAGAATTTACGAACATCTTCGTCCGGACTTGTAAGAGTAAGTCCGTCCTTTATATTGTCATGCGAAAAGAAGGTCGGGTTAAAGTCAATGCCCATGCCGCGCGCTTTTGCAAATTCCACCCATTTTGCAAAGTGTTTGGGCTCTAATTTGTCACGGTCTGCAAAGCCTGACTCATCGAATATCGCGTAGCTTGCGTGAACGTTTAATTTCTTTTTGCCGGGCATAAGGCTCATGGCCTTGTCCATATCCGCCATAAGCTCGTCCGGAGTTCTCGCCTTGCCGGGGTAGTTTCCGGTTGTCTGAATTCCGCCGGTCAGCGGTCCGTCGTGGTCAAATCCGGTAACGTCATCGCCTTGCCAACAGTGGAGGGATACCGGAATGTTTTTGAGTTTTTCGATAGCTGCGTCAGTGTTAATTCCGAGTGTTGCGTATTTTTCTTTCGCGTCAAGATAAGACATGGATACATCCTCCTTTAATGTTTTTCATATAAATAATTGCATTAGCAAAAAGAGTCTTTATATGAATTGATTGATTTTTTTATTGTTTCTATAGCTTTATCTCTTCCCATAACTTCGTCAACCGCGGTCTCGCGGCCTTCAAGTGCTTTATATACCGTGAAAAAGTGCTTCATTTCATCGAAAATATGTGCGGGCAATTCGTTAATATCTGTGTATGTGTTATATGTAGGATCGTTCATCGGTATAGCAATTATTTTTTCATCACATCTGTTTCCGTCCATCATTGTAATTACTCCGATTGGATAACATTTAACAAGAGTGAGTGGTTCGATAGCTTCGCTGCACAAAACGAGTACATCAAGAGGATCATAGTCGTCTGCATATGTGCGAGGTATAAATCCGTAGTTTGACGGATAATGGGTTGAGGTATATAGGATTCTGTCGAGAATTATCATTCCGGTTTCTTTATCGAGTTCGTATTTTTTCTTGCTGCCCTTTTCGATTTCGATAACTGCAACAAAGCAGTCAGGCTTTATTCTGTCCGGTTTTATATCATGCCATATGTTTCTCATAAAAGATTCTCCAATTTAACTTATTTAAATAGCTGACTTTTACAGATATAAGAAGTCTTTTCTGTAATTGACACCGAAGGCTTCTGCGAGTTCTGCCAACTGCCTGTCACGGATTGTGTTAATTCTCGGCATGTGCGCGGTGAGCATATAGATTTGAGCGGCTTTTTCTACCGTCTCTATAAGGCCGAAGGCTTCGTCCATGGTTTTGCCTGCACCGTAGATACCGTGCATTCCCCATACAACAAGGCGGAATTCCTTCATCTTTTCTGCAGTAGCTTCGCCAATAGTATTAGTTCCGCATAGCATCCATGGGAGAATACCTACTCCGTCCGGGAAAACAACGATGCATTCGGTAGACATTTCCCAAAGTGTATGGGTAAACTTCTTCTCATCAAGCTCATGCACATAATTCATAGCCAAAGTATTGGTCGGATGGCAGTGCATGACAACGCGGTTTTCGGGATCAACAGAAAGACGCGCAATGTGGCTCATTAAATGAGCGGGAAATTCAGAGGTGAATTTGCCGCCGTCTTCATAACCCCAAAGCAAATCTGCGTTATGACCGTCTGAGGAGATGCGTACAATACCTAAGTTGGTTTCAGCATTGTATTTAACGTCTTTGAAATACTTGCCGGTTCCGGTTACAACAAAAATCTTTCCGATGAGCGGGGATGCGTCAAAACCGAGCGGAATTGTGCGGATAACCTTGTTTAAATCCAGGTAGTTTGCTACCTCGTTCTCATCAAGCAGATAGCTTATGTTACCGCCGTTGCGTTCATCCCAGCCTAAACGGTACATATTCGAGGTGGTCATGCAGATTTCCCTCATGAAAGGGGAGTAAATAATGTTTTCCATGTAAAATCATCCTTTTAATAAATATTTCTTATATAAATATATCATTAACGTGAAATCGTTTTAAGGTCGTGATTTGTTTTAAAAAGTGTCCTTATTTGTATTGCATTTGTTTTAGATGAGATATATAATTTAAATAAGGGGTGATACTGTGATAAACCGTGAAATATTGGAGGCTCTTATGCCTATATCAGATGAGGAAAAAGAAATTCTTAACGGACAAGACGAGATAGACAGCAGTATTTATACTGAAAATGGTGACAATATTGTAAGCGTAAAAAAGCTTCTCGGAAACGGAGAGATAATAAAAATACGCACGCATACACGCTTTGTTCACTTCCCTGAGCATACCCATGATTTTGTTGAATGTGTGTACATGTGTGCGGGTGAGACGACGCATATAATAAATGGAAGGCAACTAAGGCTAAAAGAGGGGGAACTCCTGTTCCTCGGGCAAAACGCCAAGCAGGAAATTCTTCCTGCAAAGGAGGGAGATATTGCAGTCAACTTCATAATACTTCCTCATTTTTTTGATAAAACGCTCGAAATGCTCGGTTCAGAGGAGACACCTATCAAGAATTTTCTGGTCGGGGCACTTTTTAGAAATGACAACCCGGGATATTTGCATTTTAAGGTTGCGGACGTTCTTCCGGTGCAAAACCTGGTTGAGAATTTGCTGTGGTCGTTAATCGGAAAAGCCTCCAACAAACGAAACATAAATCAGACGACTATGGGGCTTCTGTTCATGCAGCTTTTAAATCATACGGACAAGCTTGCGTATAATTCCAAAGAGGAAGGCGCAGTGCTTGGAGTCATCAAATACATAGAGGAGAATTATAAAAAAGGAAGCCTCACCGAAGCGGCAAAGCTCATGCATTACGATTTTTATTGGCTTAGCCATGAGATAAAAAATCAGACCGGAAAGACGTATACCGAGCTTTTGCAGGAAAAGCGTTTGTCGCAGGCTGTGTATATGCTAAAAAACACGCGTATAGGCGTGGAGGAGATTTCTGCTGCGGTAGGCTATGAAAATAAAAGCTATTTTTACAGGCTGTTTAACGCAAAGTTCGGAATAAGCCCCAAAAAGTATAGGGATAGAGTGAAAAATTAATAAGATAAGAAAATGAAGTCCTGACTACCTCCGGGAGAGGTGGTCAGTACTTCTTGGTTTTTCACTAAAGTATTTAAGGCGGATGTAATATATAATACAAAAAATTGATTTATGTACCGAAAACATGTCAAATATTTTATCGTGCGTCGCGTAACGTATGGAAAAATTATATTTTTGTGCTATTATTAACATAACTAAATAGCGGTTAAACGCTGTTTGTATTCACCGTTTTACGCGTGGAAATACATATTATATTTTTTTAGGAGGACAAAAACATGAAAAGAACGAAGAAAAGCGTATCTGCACTTATCGTTGCGCTGTGCATGCTCGTGCAGCTGATACCAGCATTCCCTGTGCAGACCGCAAGCGCAGCAGGAGAAACTGAGAGCGAGGCCATTGTGCTGGATTTCTACAACGCAAATGGGTACACTATAGTTGACACAACGCTTGTCACAAACAATCAAACCTATGGTAAAGATGTGAACGGGGATAACGTGTATTTTATGTACCTTCCACTAGGAGTCGGTGAAATAGGAGCCGTTAATGAAAAAAAATTTATAGTTGAATTTTATGTTGACGAATCGGGCTACTATGAATATGACCCGACCATCTGGGTAGCCAATCTCAGACCCTCAGACATCGACTTTATTGTAGAAACCCCTAAATATGAAAATTCACCTGACATGGTGTCACTTCTTTGTCAGAACACAAAAATGAAGTACGAAACTGTGAAGAATAATGGCGGTAATGGCGTCTCTCAGGAGAAGCATCATTTTCAATGGTACACAACTGATGAATCACAGATTAGAGAGTGTGTAGGCAATGACTCTGGTGATATTCTTAAAGATACATTCGATGTAACTAAACCTGAGAAGAATATGCCATATTTCGGCGGATATGTTTACCTTACAAAGGGTACAAACCGCTTCATCGTTAAGCGTAATTTAAATAGCGGATATTGCGGCTTAAACAAAGTTGTGTTTACAAAGGTTGACAATACTGCTGGGAATTTTGCTATAGACTTTACTAAAAAAGCAAACGGTACCAGCACTGCATATAAAGATGCAACCCTCGCCTATAACGGTTGGAGACTTAATTCAGATATGTATGATGCGGAGGGCGCGCTTATTACAACAGGTGTATTCAAAAGCACAGAAACAATATTGAGAAATGGCGATGCATATATGAACTTTTCAACCTGGAACGAAGTTCTCGCACTTGATATCCTTGTTCCGGCGGATGATACATATGACGTTACCTTGACAGCAGAGGACAACATTAATGCGAACGGTGGCACAATGTTATTTAGCATTGATGGTAAAAAGCTGAGTGCTGTTAACGCAGCAGCAGAGTGCGGAGAGATTTTGCTCGGCGGATTACAGCTTACCGAGGGTATTCATGAATTGGAGATTGAGCTGGTTGGATCTACTGGTGTGAACAGCAGAAAATACCTCGGCATGAAAGAGCTGAGCTTTGAATCAGTAAACCAAGCTACTACGGTTACAGAAGCTGTGATCACATCTCCGATGGTAGTTACTGCAGCGGATGCAGACGTTGAAAAGCATGGCTGGGCTATTAATGAAGTAGAAACAACACCTTATTTGTATGACAAGTTTGCAGTGGATATTAATGAAGCAAACGACACAAGTGACGCTCTCAGATATAGCGGAATTTATGTGCCGTTTAATAATACAGATGAAGATTTTGGAGACACTTTAGCTATTGACGTAAATGTTCCTGAAGAAGGCACTTATAATGTTTCCGCTCTTTTCAATGAAGTGAATGATTTTGGCGGAGTATTTGATTTGTATGTCGGCGATGAATGTTTAGGCAGGGTCTATAACGATCCTAACGGAGTTTATGTTGATTCTAGTGGAAAAGAGACTAATAAATTCACATTTAAAGGATTTGGGAATGTTGAACTGAAGGAAGGATCCAATACGTTCAAGTTTGTCAGAAATGCAGACGATTTGATTGGAGCCGGCAGCAGAGCGTATTTTGGACTCCAGTCAATTACCCTCACTCCGGCAACAGGTAGTGAGGCACAGGGGATTACCCTTACTGCTCCCGATACAATTAATGTAGGCGAGACTGCCAATGTTACCGCAGTAATGAATTATGCAGACGGTGCCTCCAACAGCGAAGGTGTTATAGTAACACTTCGACCGGCATATTACTCAATTCCAAATCCGGAATATACTGAAGATCCAAATGTCTCCCAGTTTATAGCTGCAAACAACAACGATAGTTCTGTTACTGCTGCAACTCTCCTCGCAGACGACGGTAAGTTGACCGGTAATCAGGCGGGCAGATTTGTTATCGAAGCCAGAGCTACCATAGACGGTAAGCTATTATATACTGCACAGAAGCACGTATATGTAAACGCAGCACCTGAAATGACCGGCGAAGCAGATGATGGTGCTCCATTCGGTGAAATTTATGCATATGTTCAGGAGTACAAGGACGATACCTATAAGGTAACCTTCATCGGCGGCGTTAATGAAACAAATGGCTTTGAAGAAATCGGCTACGAAATAAAAGTAGGCGACAATACAGTAGACTACGGTAGTGGGTATGTTTACGAAAAAATCACGGTTAATGGTGCCCCCTACACTGCTAAAGAAGACTTCGGCAGCGATTACATCTTCATTGGCGCGCGGGACGGCATCAAGGCGGGCGAAACAGTAACTGCAAGGCCTTATGTAATGGTTCCGGACGAGGATGACGATGGCAAACCTGAAAAGGAATACTTCGGTGATGTAGTACTCACATTAAGCTTTGAATATTAAGGAGGGAATGAAAGATGAAAAATTATAAAGCACCCGAGCTTGAA
>JAZRUF010000072.1:0-6167 GCA_045652405.1 Eubacteriales bacterium
GGGAAAAAGGTAGTTATAATAGGCAAGGACGGAAGCGCAGAGACCTGCGGCGAATAATTTGCAGATTGGTGGTTATTGGTAATGAATCGTTTGCGTATAGCTCTTACAAAAGGGCGACTTGAAAAGAAGACAATTGAGGCACTAAAAAAAATAGGCATGGACTGTACGGAACTTGAATCCGGAAGCCGAAAGCTGATTTATGAATTGCCCAATTATAATCTTGATATAGTTTTAGCCAAGGCGGCAGATGTAATTACATATGTTGAACACGGCGTATGTGACATGGGCGTAGTAGGCAAGGATACCATAATGGAAAACGGAAGTTCTTTTTACGAAATGCTGGATTTAGGCTTCGGAAAATGCCGTTTTGCAGTTGCGATAAAAGAAGGCGATGACCTATACGGCACGTATAAAACCCGCCGTATAGCGACTAAGTATCCAAAGGTTGCAAAGGCGTATTTCGCCAAAAAAGGAATGGACGTAGATATAATTAAAATTGAGGGTTCGGTAGAGCTTGCACCGTTACTCGGAATAGCCGATGCAATTGTCGATATAGTTGAAACCGGCTCTACACTCAAGGAAAACGGACTTATTCCGATTGAGGATGTGCATCCCATAAGTGCTCGCCTGATAGTAAATATAGCGTCAATGAAGCTATATAAGGATGAGATTTTTGACTTTATCGGCAAATTGGAGTCTGCATTGTAAGAGCAAAGGAAGGAACATCATAATGCTTAATATAATTTATGCTGACGGCAGCGCTGAGCAGTCACTTATAGAGGAAATGCGTGGTCGTGCCACCAAGGTAAGTGCTGAAATTTCGCAAAGCGCTGCGGAAATTTTAAGGGATATAGCAGAAAACGGTATTCAAGCAGTCAATAAATATTCGGTTAAGTTCGATGGCTGTGAGGCAAGGGAGATAACTAAAGACGAGCTTAAGAGTGCATACGAGGCTTGTAGTGCATCACTTAAAAACGCGCTCGAGCACGCAAAGAAAAATATCCGTGAGTACCACGAGCACATGCTTGCCAAAAGCTGGGAGTGGAATATGGAAAACGGCTCTAAGCTCGGTCAAAAGGTTCGCGGTCTTGAGCGTGTAGGTGTATATGTCCCCGGTGGCACAGCAGCATACCCATCGTCAGTCCTTATGAACATCGTTCCTGCTAAGGTAGCAGGAGTAAAAGAAGTTATTATGGTTACACCGCCGACGAAGAATTTAAACAATGCAGTCCTTACCGCAGCATATATTGCCGGTGTTGACCGCGTAATTGCCATTGGTGGGGTTCAGGCAATAGGTGCGCTTGCTTACGGTGCGGGATTTATTCCGCGTGTGGATAAAATTGTCGGCCCCGGCAATGCATATGTAGCAGCAGCCAAGCGTCTGGTGTATGGTCAGGTGGATATTGATATGGTTGCAGGACCGTCTGAAATCCTTGTCCTCGCCGATGAGAGTGCACCGGCTGAATATGTCGCTGCAGATTTACTCAGTCAGGCAGAACACGATCCTCTTGCAAGCGCAATACTTATAACTACAAGTGAAAAACTTGCAAAAGCGGTGATTGAGCAGGTAAAGGTTCAAACAGCCGAGCGTTCAAGAAAGGATATAATTGAAAAATCATTACGCGATTTCGGTGCGGTAGTAGTTGTTCCGGATTGGGATGTTGGGTGTGCGCTGGCAGACCAAATAGCACCCGAGCATCTTGAAATAATGACGCGGGAGCCTGAAGCGTTGGCGGAGAAACTAAACAATGCGGGTGCTCTTTTCTTAGGGCAAAATTCCCCTGAACCTTTGGGCGATTACATGGCAGGTCCGTGCCACGTTCTTCCGACTTCCGGAACCGCTCGCTTTTTCTCGCCGCTGTCTACAGACAGTTTTTTGAAAAAAACAAGTATTATCTCATATACGCAATCAGCTCTTTCGGAAATTTCCCGGGAAATACAAGAGCTTGCACTTTCCGAAGGTTTGGATGCGCATGCGTATTCGATTAAAGTGAGAGGTGAAAAATAATGCGCATTCCGCAAAAGCTAAGAGACCTTGCACCTTATGACCCGACTGAGGGAATGCCGGCGGTCAAGCTTGATGCAAATGAGAGCTTTTTAAGCCTGCCGGATAATATTGCAAATAAGGTAAGTAAAGCGGTTTCAGAGGTTTTATTAAACCGTTATCCGGACCCGATGACAAAGGATGTTTGCAAAGCTGCGGCTAATTATTTTGGAGTTGAGTATGACCAGATAGTTGCAGGCAACGGCTCGGATGAGCTTATTTCCATATTGGTAAACAGCTTTCTTGAAAAAGGAAGCAAAATATTGGTGACAAAGCCTGACTTTTCTATGTACGCATTCTATGCGGAAATGGCCGAAGTGGAGGTTATATCCACTCCTAAAACGGAAAGAAATATTGATGTAAAAGCTCTTATATCTGAGGCAAAAGCGCAGAGGGCAGATGCTGTGTTTTTCTCAAATCCGTGCAATCCAACCGGAGGAGGTATAACACGCGAAGAGGTAATTTCAATATCCAAAGAATTGCCTGAAACACTCGTTGTAGTCGATGAAGCGTATATGGATTTTTGGAACCAAAGCATTTTAGGTGATATTACAGCTCTTGATAACGTAATAGTACTCAGAACCTGCTCAAAGGCGTTCGGCCTTGCCGGAATACGCTTGGGATTTGCCATAGCACGTAAAGAGATTATTGACCTCATTAAGAAAGCAAAATCTCCGTTTAATATAAACTCAATGACGCAGGTAGCAGCCTGTGCAGTGCTTGAGGAAAAAGAATACTTAAAAAGTGCAATAGATGAGATTGTAGCTTCACGCGAAGAGCTTCAAATGGAACTTTTGGAAGTTGCCAAGAGCACAAACGGAAAAATAAAGGTTCTTCCGAGTTGTGCAAACTTTGTGATTGTAGAGTCTTTACTTGCAGAGGCTATTTTTGAAAAACTAATGGAGCGCGATATAGTAGTGCGTAAATTCCCGACTTTCCTTAGAATAACCGCGGGAAGCAGGGATGAAAATAAAAAACTCGTCGCGGCGATGCGCGAAATACTTGCAGATTGTTAGGAGGAAACAGTTGTGGAAAAGAGAGAAGCTATAATAAATCGAACCACACGTGAAACAGATATTTCTCTTAAACTTTGTTTGGACGGCGGTCTGAGCAAAATAGATACGGGCATAGGTTTCTTTGACCATATGCTTCAGGCTTTTGCCACACACGGGAACTTCGGTCTTGAGGTAAGCGTGAAAGGTGATTTAAACGTAGACGGTCACCACACGGTAGAGGATACCGGAATAGTTCTAGGATGTGCATTCCGTGAAGCACTTGGTGACAAGCGCGGTATCAAGCGCTTTGCAAGCAGCTATATACCGATGGATGAAGCGCTGGCTTTTTGCGCTGTGGATGTAAGCGGCAGGGCGTTTCTTGCCTATAATGCGGACATGCCTCAGGAAAAAATCGGTGATTACGATTCATGCCTTACAAAGGAATTTCTGCGTGCTTTTGCCGATAATGCGGGAATAACATTGCACATTCGCTCGGAATATGGTGAAAACGCGCATCATATAACCGAAGCTATGTTTAAAGCACTTGCGCGTGCCCTTAGGGAAGCGGTTGTTTGCAGCGGAAACGAGCTTCCGTCAACAAAAGGAGTGCTGTAAAAATGAAAGGAAATACCGCAATTATAGATTACGGCATGGGAAATCTCCACAGTGTATCAAAAGCTTTGGATTATATCGGAGTACCAAACTACATAACCGGTGATGCAGATGAAATCAAGCGAGCTGATGCGCTTATCCTGCCTGGTGTAGGTGCATTTCCAAAGGCTATGGATGCGCTTTCGGATACCGGACTTATAGAGATTATTTCAAAAGAAATTGAAAAAAAACCGCTTTTAGGAATCTGCCTTGGCATGCAGCTTCTGTTTGAGCGCGGTTACGAGGTTTGCGAGTGTAAAGGTATTGGAGTTGTCAGCGGAGAAATACACCGAATAGAGACTGAGCTGAAGCTTCCGCAAATTGGATGGAATAGCCTTAAAATAAAGAATCCGAACCAGCTTACAAAAGGTCTTGACGACGGTGCGTATGTGTATTTTGTTCATAGCTACTGTGCACTCGCGCAAAACAGTGCTGATGTGACCGCGGTTTGCGATTACGGCACAGAGGTTTGCGCTATAGTTCAGCATGGGAATGCGTACGGCTGCCAGTTCCATCCGGAAAAAAGCGGAGAAACCGGACTTGCTATTTTAAAGAATTTTGCAAGCCTTATTTAGAAGGAGACAGAATATATGCAAATTTTACCTGCTATTGATTTAAAGGACGGCAAATGCGTGCGCCTATACAAAGGTGAGTTTTCTACTGTGCATCAGGTGGCTGACAGCGCAGGGGAAACATCAGAGCGTTTTAAAGCCGCAGGAGCTGAGATTATACATGTTGTGGATTTGGACGGCGCACTCTCAGGCATCGGAAAAAATCGCGAGGTAATTAAAGAGATTCTATCAAACGGTATGCGTGCTGAATTGGGTGGCGGAATTAGAACCATGGCGGATATTCAGACTGCGTTTGATTTAGGTATTTACCGTGCGATTATCGGTTCAGCGGCGGTTGAAAATCCTGAGTTTGTGCGCGAGGCGGTCAAGGAATACGGCGAGAGAATAGCTGTTGGGATTGATGCACTCGGCGGCATGGTAAAAACCCGCGGCTGGACGGTTGACAGCGGTGTTGATTATCTTGAGTTTTCCAAAAAAATGGAGCAGTTGGGTGTAAAAACTATTATATTTACGGATATAGACTGTGACGGCACACTCGAAGGTCCGTCCTTTGATAAGCTCTTTAAGCTTAAAGAGAGTGTATCCTGCGATATTATTGCAAGCGGCGGAGTTACAACGGTTGACGATGTAAAGAAGCTTTATAACGGTGGAATTGACGGCGCAATTCTCGGTAAGGCAATTTATTCAGGAACCATTGATTTAAAAGCCGCAATTAAAGCAGGGAAAGGGGAATAAAAGATGCTTGCAAAGCGTATTATTCCATGTCTTGATGTGCATGACGGACGCGTTGTAAAAGGTGTTAACTTTGTCAATCTGCGCGATGCAGGCGACCCTGTAGAGCTTGCAAAGTTTTACAGTGACCAAGGTGCAGATGAAATAGTATTTTTGGATATTACTGCGACGCACGGTGCAAGAAAGACGGTTGCAGATATAGTCGAAAAAACCGCAAGCCAGGTTTTTGTTCCGCTAACTGTCGGTGGAGGCATCAGAACAGTTGAGGATTTCAGGGATATATTGCGCGCGGGCGCGGATAAAATATCCGTCAATTCCGCGGCGGTTCGTAATAAAAAGCTTATATCCGATGCCGCGTGTATGTTTGGCAGCCAGTGTGTAGTTCTTGCAATTGATGCACGCCGTGCTGACGGTCACTTCCAGGTCGTGTTAAATGGCGGGCGCATAGGAACAGAGCTTGATGCAATTGAGTGGGCAATAGAGGCGGAAAAGCTCGGTGCGGGCGAGATAATGCTAAACTCAATAGATGCTGACGGCACAAAAAACGGATTTGACCTTGAAATGACCCGTGCGATTTCGGATGCGGTCAGCATACCAGTTATCGCATCCGGCGGATGTGGAAAGCTTGAGGATTTCCCGCCGGTCTTTAACGAAGGTCATGCGGATGCTGCACTTGCCGCGAGCATCTTCCACTTCGGTGAGCTGACTGTTCCGCAGGTTAAGGAGTATCTGCGCGGGCAAAATATACCGGTTCGTATATAAGAGGTGTTAAAAAACATGGAACTTAAAAAATATTTTAAGAAAAGCGAGCTTGTCCCGGTTATCGTTCAGCATATTGATACCGGTGACGTGCTGATGTTAGGATATGCAAACGAGGAGGCACTTCGGCTTACACTTGAAACCGGAACTGTTTGGTTCTTCAGCCGCAGTAGGCAAAAGCTTTGGAATAAAGGTGAAACCTCAGGTAATTTCCTTTTTGTTCGCGAGCTTTGGGGCGATTGCGATGATGATACGATTCTCATAAAAGCACTTCCGAAGGGACCTACGTGTCATACCGGACGCGACTCGTGCTTTTTCAATGAAATTGAATTTGATAAGTCCAAAGAAAGGGGATAATTATGGATAATATAATGAAAGGTCTCTACGACGTAGTTGTAGAAAGAAAGGCTAACC
>JAZRUF010000073.1:0-16425 GCA_045652405.1 Eubacteriales bacterium
ACCGCAGTGTCGTTGGTTCGAGCCCAACAGGGGGAGCCAGAAAAAAGCACTTCGAAAGAAGTGCTTTTTTCAACTAAATACGTATTTACATACGGAATAAATATAGTTCGTGATGAAATTCGACTTCGTCGGGATAAAAAGGCCGGATTTGATTTCATCTAAGACATGTCTTGAATTTCATTGTGAGCGAAGCGAGCGATTTCATTAAATATTATGGCATCTAAACCGTTCGGTTGTTGCAGAAAAAGGACTTGTTTCGACAAGTCCTTTTTTACTTATATTCGCCTTACGGCGAGTGATATTGTTTTGCAATTATAAAGTTTTTTTCTCATTCCGGTCAGCAAACACAAAAAATCCGTCCTCAACAGAGAACGGATTTTCGTTTTGCCTTCTTTTAGTGATCAGATTGTTGTCCAACCGCCGTCGACGGTAAGAAGCTGACCTGTTGTGTAACTTGAAGCAACTGATGCAAAGTAAACAACAGCACCGTCAAGTTCGACTGCCTTACCGACTCTTCCTATAGGGCAATAAGGCATAACTGCCTGAGCAAATTCGGGAGTATTGATAGCCTGATCTGTCATTTCACTCTCAAAGTATGCGGGACCGATTGCATTAACAGTAATGTTGTACTTTGCCCACTCACAAGCAAGTGCCTTTGTAAGCATTGCAACACCGCCTTTACTTGCACAATATGCACTGATGGGACTTCCGTTCATTGACACAGTTGAATGCATAGAACCGATGTTAATGATTTTTCCGTAGTTCTGGTTGATCATAACTTTTCCAACTTCGCGTGCTACGAAATAAACACCGTTAAGGTTCGTGTTGATAGTCATATTCCAAATGCTGTCTTCCTGAATTTCAGCAGGAGCACCTGTTCCGACACCGGCATTATTGACAAGAATGTCAATCCTTGCGAAACGCTCTACAACACTTGCAACAGCACTTTTGATGCTCCCATTACTACGGCTATCTTACCAGTGATGTTGAATAAACTGCTCATTAAAAATCCCTCCAAACAAAAGTTAATCAACTGACAGTTCTGTATACAAACAGCATTTTAACTGCATCAATATCGCATCCGTCAAGCCAATTTTTTTAAATTTTATTATATTGTAGAATTTTTGTCAAACATTTGTTTTGAACGTGAAAGATAGAAAAAGCATTTGCGAAGTGGGAAACATTGCCCCGCAATATGGAATAGTAAAAAAGTTAGAGACAATCTCGCTTTGCGCTCTTTTTCAATAAAAAGAGTGAAGGAGATGCAAAGACCGTTACTTATTGAATTAAAACAATTTGCGTTAGATATTATAAAAGTGTGTAATAAGATTAAAAGTGAATAAAGAGAAAGTGTTCTGACGATGCAACTTAAATCGAGTTTACAAACATAATTAAAAAATAAAAAAGTGCTGTACAAATCGGAAATAAACGTATATAATAATAAATGGTAAAGATTTTGCTGAATTATTTATAAATTAATTTGGAGTGTGATTAACGATGAAACTTATTATCAAGGACAATTATGATGCAATGTGCGAATGGTCAGCACAGCATATCGCTGATGCTATTAACAGCCATAAGGAAGCGCGCCCGTTTATACTTGGATTACCTACAGGTTCATCTCCTCTTGGTGTGTATAAAAGACTTATCGAGATGAACCGCGCCGGTAAAGTTAGCTTTAAAAATGTGGTAACTTTTAATATGGATGAGTATGTAGGCCTCCCTCGTGAGCATGACCAAAGCTATTGGTATTTTATGCACGATAACTTTTTTAATCACATTGATATTCCGAAAGAAAATATTAACATTTTAAACGGTATGGCAGACGACCTTGAGGCAGAGTGCCAAAGGTATGAGGATAAAATTGCATCCTACGGTGGTATTGATCTTTTCCTTGGCGGAAGCGGCGTGGATGGGCACATAGCGTTTAACGAGCCGTTTACCTCGCTTACTTCACGAACAGGTGTACGCGCACTTACGCAGGATACTTTGATTGTTAACTCGCGCTTCTTTGGAAACGACCCTGATAAAGTGCCCAAAACTGCGCTTTCGGTTGGTGTTGGTACAGTGTGCGATTCTAAAAAGGTATTGTTGCTTATCAGTGGACACAATAAAGCACGCGCACTTCGCCACTGCGTTGAAGGCGGTGTAGACCACGCATGGACAATAAGCGCACTTCAGATGCATCCATGCGGAATTATTGCCTGTGATGAAGATGCATGCGGAGAACTCAAGGTTGATACTTATAAGTATTTTAAAGAGATTTATAAAGACGAAAAGTAAATTGACACAGTGAATTTTAAAAGGACGCTATCAATGCGTCCTTTTTTATTGACATAAGTTCTATATGTACGGAAAGTGGATTGTTTTATTTTAAATATTGCTTTATACTTAAGTTGCGGAGGTAACAGAAATGGATTTAAGCAAAAACGGAAAACTTCTTTGCGATTTAAGAAAAGCAAAGGGAATGACTCAAAAGCAAGTTGCTGACAGGTTAGGCATTGTACCGAAAACTATTTCAAAATGGGAAACCGGACATGGATTTCCGGAGATTTCAACTTTATCTGATTTAGCTGATATTTTCGGCGTAAGTGAGAGAGTTCTTCTGTCAGGCAGTTTAATTAAAAATACAGAGGAAGTTGGTAATATGAAGAGAACAAAATTTTATGTGTGTCCGCATTGTCGCAGTGTGATGCAGACAACCGGGGAGTGTCAGGTCATATGTTGTAGCAAACCGCTTGAAAAGCTTAAAGCGCTTGCAGCGGATGAGGAACATTCTTTGAAAGTCTCAGAAATAGAAGACGATTTTTACATTGAAATAAGCCATCCAATGTCAAAGGAACATTATATCAGTTTTGTCGCCTATGTGGGGTTTGACAGAGTTCTGATGGTGCGGATGTACCCCGAGCAAGATGCTGCGGTGCGTTTTCCGAGAATGCGTGGCGGTAAACTTTATTACTTTTGTAGTAAACATGGGTTATTTGAGTACAAGTGCTGAGAAGGCTTTTGTTGTCATATAAACTGTGTAACAAACTAATTGCGTAAAAAGTATTTATACAAGAGGAAACTTTTACCTGATAAACTACGTCTAATTAATAACGGAGGTGCATACAGTGGTTTTCAGCACATGGCTTGCGGTAGCTATTGCGATTATTGTACCGGTAGTAATTTATATATATCAGAATAAAGAATAGGTAAATATGTGGATTTTAATAAGTATGAGTGAGGAGTTGCAGAGATATGAATCTTATTCAAACATCTGTTGTTATTGGAATATTGTGTTTTGCGGTTGAAATACTTGCAAACGTAAAAAGTGATAACAAGCTTATAAAATGGCTCCCGATTACTATACTTTTAGCGTTCTCTGTTTATAATTTTATTTATTGGATTACAGGAATCGGTACATACAATTATAATGATATACTTTCAGGAAGAGAAGCGGATGCACTATGCCAAGCGGTGATAATAGGCTCGGGAATTGTAGGCTGTGTTACGGCAGGACTTATATGCTGGATGTTTAAAAAGAAAAAAGGGAGAAGAGAAGATGAAGAAGTTTAAGATATTAAGAAATATTTTCATAGTACTTGCGTTGGTCATCTCTCACGCAATGTGCATAGAGGCAGCTTTTAACTATGCAAGTCTGCTTTGTGCTATAGAACATAAAGGATTCAGTGCGCCTGCGGACATTGCCTTTCTCTGTGCTATTCCTTACTGTGTGGGAATAATTATTTGTGTTCTCTTAGCTTTAGTGTTTAATAAGAAAGCTCGTTAAAGGGGATGGGATTTTGAGTAGGAAAGTAGTATTAAGGCTTATCAGTTTAACAATGTTAATTGTCGCATTCGTGTTTGTGTTTATTGCACTATCCGTGCCGACTCTCGGTAAAACAATATACATAGGTGACTATGCCTTTGGAGCAGAGCAGTGGAGAGTATGCTACGGTATATATGCCGCAATTATGGTTATTATATTTATCGCATCATTTATTGTAAAAAACAAATAAGGAGACGTGTGCTGTGAAGAAACTAACGTTACTTTTCTTAATACTGGCTGTGCTTATGATTTCCGGCTGTAATGAAAATAAAAAGGACGGATATCCTCCCGAAGCCGAAAACGATAAAATATATACAACTATAGGTGGCAAGAAAAATGCGTACCAAACAAAAGCCGGACTTCATCGTGGAGATGGATATACACTTGCGCTCCCGGTTGATACTTACCGTTATGAAAAGGACTATGATGACGGTAATTTGGAAGAAAAATGGGAGCATAAGAAAAAAGAGAATGTTCAAATTACAGTAACAACGTATAAAAATACGGACGCAATAGAAGCAAGAAGCAAATTTTTAAGAGAGAATGATGACTATATCTTCGAGGATTTAATGGGCTATTCACTTTGCGGAATAGAGCCTGACGGAGATGTATTGTGGTTTAATCTCCATGAGTCAAATAGTGATGTTTTTATCATTTCTTGGGAATATCCGAAAAACACGAGTGAAGAGTTACAAAAAGAGCTGTCCACCATAGCACAAACGTTTAAACTTGAAGAATAAGGGGGAGCTTATGAGAAAGAAAATTATTATAATCATATTCTTATTTATGCTAATAATTGCAGTAATCGGCGCAACTTATGCGATTGATATGAATCGAATGAATAATAACAGGCCGGTTCTATTTTCAACTTGGGGATATGACTATGCACCGCCTGAAGAAAATCCGGAAGATTTTCGCTATCCTTTGGGTACTAATGAGTTTAAGAACAGTTTCGTCGGTAAGGTTATAGAAGAAACAACTACATATATGATTGTAGAGCCTGTAAAGGATAAAGCTGACGGTGATATGGGCGATAAGGTAAAGGTTGAATATGGCACTGACCACTATGATTATCTTTACGGACAAGGTCGCAAGGTCGTCATATATTTCGAGGGGACTCCTGAAGATACAGATGACGGAATTAAGATTATTAAAACGGATGATATATCAACCGAAGGCTTCCGTGAGTTTGAACTCGAAGCAGTGCCTTCAAGCGATAAGCAAAAAAGACTTATTTTAAGCGGCGATGACATTAAGGGTTTTACCTCCTTCGGGCATCTTGGGGACACAAGCCTTTATTACTACGGCTTAGATAAAGTGATGATAACCATTAAAGGTTTTACAATGCCGCTTGAAACCGCACTTGAGCAGGGGAGAATAACGTTAAACGGTATTGTGGCTAACTGCAATCAGGATGTTTCTGATGGTGTGATAGAAGTGCTTTCTTATGATGACGGCGGAAGCCAAGTATATAAATATCCTGAATTCACCATTATTAAATATCATACCCTTGACGGAAACCGTGATGTTTACATAGGTACTATCAATATGGATATAGGAATAGCAGATAAATAAAAACATAACTATCGGCAAACGCCGGTAGTTATGTTTTTTCTGCTTAATGCTGATTCCTACATCTTTTCAAATCCAATCAACATTCCGCCCTTTTCGGCATAAAAGCTGCAAAGGGCACGACATTCAAGGATTTTTATTTGCACGCTTTCAAACTTGTTTTCAATAATGTCTTTCAAAGCATGTGCTGCAGATGGGTTTTGGCAGTGCGATATTATAACTTTACCAGATTTTAGTCCCAGGCTCTGCATATGTCCTGTAATAGCTTCAAGCGCTTTGGCTTCACCGCGGCATTTGTCAAGCGGCTCTAAATCTCCTTTTTCGCTTGCTTTTCCCACAATACGTATACCCAATATTCCTGCCATTTTAGCAACGATAGGGTTTACTCGACCGTTATTTGCAAGGTTTTTCATTGACTCAAGCATGAATAAAAGGCCGGTCTGTTGACTGTAAAGCGTTATGTAATTGCATATTTCATAAAATTCTTTGCCCGACAGGATAAGTTCTTCGAGTTTTTCTATTATAAGCGCCATTTCAGGACCGGTACTTAAGCTGTCGAGCACAAAAACATGTCTGCCCGGATGTTCGTTTTCGTAGGTTTCTTTAGCTAATAATGCAGCATTATAGCTTCCGGATAAAGTAGCGGTTATTGTAATGCAGAAGATGTATTCTGCATCACCAAACGCATTTAGCCAATCACTTGCATTGGGGCATGAGGTTGTGGATTTTCCTTTATAGCTTTGCAAATCCGATACCAGTTGGCTTACATCCAAAGTCAGAGTATCAACATATTCTTTTTGCGCGGTTATTATTTTCAGCGGCGCACATTCAAACTTAACATTGCATAAGTTTAATAAATCGCAGGATGAATCGGCGACTATTTTAACGCTATTGATGTTCATGGTTATAATCCTTTCATGTGTCTGAAGCTTTCGCGGCATATACATTAGATAGCCCGACGCTGATTATTATATATCTTGGGACATTCAGGATACAACCTACTTTCACTTTTTGGTAATATACAGTTGATTTTAAGGCGGTAGAGGAAAGTTTTTCATTCTCTACCTGCAGTAGGAACTGAGTTGTTTCAATGCTTTGAGCATAAGTTTAGCCACGGCTTAATTTAAGCCGTGGCTAAACTTTAACATTGCAAAAAATTAATTAACGCCGTCTGCCTCTATAACCTGAACGTCTGCGATGTCTTGAATAATTACGGTTGCTGATTGCGGAGATTAAGACGTAAATTACTGTGAGTGCAACTAATGCTATAAGGCATATCAGTACAATTTTTGAAGAAAAGAAATTGCGTATTCCTCTCCATATCCAAAGAATTCGGCTACGCTCAACCGAGTCTGAGGCGGCCAAATCGACAAGCCCGAGCTCACGGTCCTCATATACAACGCGAAGTTTTCCTACTACATCGCCCTTGGTTATGGGGGCATCAATCGTCTCCGGAAGTTCAGGGGTAAGAATCAGCTTGTCCGAGTCAAAGTCGTTTGGAACAATACAGTTTAATGCCTTGGTCGGATGAACTACCATATGGTCGCGGTCCCACGCAAGCTCTAATCTCACCTCCGCAACCGGGGAGGAAATATCAAGCACGGATTTGCGCTTGAAATTGTCAAAACCCCACTTGAACAGACGCGTGGTCTCGACAAAGTGGTTTTTCTTTTTTGTTTCCGGATCAGTGGTTGCACCGAGCACAACACTTATAAAAGATAAATCACCTTTTTCAGCAGAGGATACCAGACAAAGCCCTGCCGGCGTGGTATGACCTGTTTTCATTCCGGTTGCGTATTTGTAGAGATATGTACGCTCCTTGTAGGGGGAGATGAGCGAATTGGTGCTAAAGAAAACACGCTCGTCACTTTTGTTTGTCGGTGGAATGGTTGCTTTTTGCATCTGGTATATTTTGACAAGCTCCGGATGCTTTTGAGCTTCACGTGCAATGAGTGTTATATCATATGCGCAAGTGTAGTGCTCAGCGTCATGCAAGCCGTGAGTGTTTACAAAATGAGTATTTTCGCAACCGAGCTCGGTGGCTCTCTCGTTCATCATTTCTATAAATTTATCAACAGACCCCGCAACGTGCTCTGCCAGTATGTTGGCAGCTTCGTTTGCAGAGGCGACCATCAGGCATATAAGAAGGTTTTCGACCGACATCGTTTCGCCTTCTTTTATTCCAACGCTGCTGCCTGCATCACTTAAATCTGAAAACGCACTTTTAGCGGCGGTGACATTGTCTCCAAGCTTTGCATTTTCAATGACAAGCAAAGCCGTCATAAGCTTTGTTATACTTGCAGGATACGCCTTATCCTTTATATTCTTTTCGTATAGAATATCTCCGTTTGCCGGGTCAATTAAAATAGCTGATTTTGCGTTTATATTTATCGCCTCTATTGCAGACGCACTCAGATTGAAGCTGAGAATTACAAGTAACAGTATCGCTGCAAGTTTAAGATGCCTTCTCATTATTATTGCGCTCCTTTTTTATATATCTTTTTTATATTATAGCAAACAAAACATCAATATACAAGATTTAATGGCTTGTAAAAAAACATATACTTTATCTGCTTTTTTTCTTTTCAAATCAGTTTAAATAATGTATAATAACAGCAAGGGTTTAAGAGAAGGTGTGGGGCGCGTATGTGCTTTTGATGAAAGGAGGTTTCTTGGATGCGTATTTTAGTAGTTGATGATGAGAAAGTCATCGTCAAGGGTATTAAATTTAATCTGGAGAATGAGGGCTATGACGTGGAATGTGCATATGACGGAACAGAGGCGTTAGATATTGTTAGAAATGTGCATATTGATTTAATTATTCTTGATTTGATGATGCCAAATATGGACGGTCTTGAAACCTGCCGAAGAATAAGGGAGTTTTCAAACGTTCCGGTTATTATGCTCACCGCAAAGGGTGAGGATACGGATAAAATACTCGGCTTTGAATACGGTGCAGATGATTATCTCACCAAGCCGTTTAATATTTTAGAGCTTAAAAGCCGTGTGCGTGCAATTCTGCGCCGCTCATCCGGTGCCGCGGCAAAGGATAAGAATACAAGGCTTATCGCAGGCAAGATAGTCGTCGATACCGAGCAGAGAACCGCGTATCTTGACGGTGAAGATATAAACCTTACCGCAAAGGAATTTGATTTGGTAGAAATGCTCATGAGAAACGCCGGTCGTGTGTACAGCCGTGAAAACCTTTTGAATATCGTGTGGGGTTATGAATATCCCGGCGATATACGTACGGTAGATGTACATGTCCGCCGCTTGCGTGAAAAGCTTGAGGAAAATCCGGCAGAACCCGGGCATATCATGACCAAATGGGGGGTTGGGTACTATTTTAAAGTATAGTCTCTCAGAACGTCTTAAAGAGTACTCCAAATCTCTTGGTTTTAAAATTTTATGCGTCTGCTTAAGCGCAATACTTATCGTTACAGTAGTTATGAATACATATCCGCTTATAATTTCTCAGGATTTGATTATAAACGCTAAGCAGGATAAGCTTATAACACGTGCAAATTATATTTCATCCGCTTTGTCCAATGCAGGGCAAATTAACGAGATTACTGTTTTGTCCGGTATGAAAGTGCACGATGTGCAGGAAGGCGAGCGCATAGTTGTTTGCGACAGTGCCGGACGTGCTGTGTTTGACAGTTCTGAGCATGGGAATACAGTCGGAAAGTATGTGATTCTTCCGGAAGTAATGTCCGCTCTGTCAGGGAGCGAGAACTTTCACTCCGCTTTTTTAGAGCATAGTTTTCAAAGTAAAGTGTCCGTCCCGATAATTGCGAGTGAAGGAATAGTCGGTGCAGTATATTTGTATGAGACGGATAGCGCTCAGGCGGGTATCCTGCTCGGCATGCGCCATCAGCTGCAGTGGTTTAGCTTTGTAATTGCGCTGTTGCTTGTTATATTTGTTCTTCTGTTCTCGGGTAAATTAATTCGCCGCTTGCGCACATTGCTTGAGGGAATACGCAAAATGCGCAACGGTGCTTACGGAAGCACGGTTGCACCAAAAGGTCATGATGAGCTTGCGGTGATATTTGACGAATTTAACAATCTGTCAGAGCGTCTGCAGGCTACAGAAGAGCTTCGGCGCACGTTTGTGTCAGATGCATCACATGAGCTTAGAACCCCGCTTTCGTCAATTCGCTTACTTACCGATTCAATATTGCAAACTCCAGATATTGATATTGAGACTGTTAAGGACTTTCTCAAGGATATAGGCGAGGAGATAGACCGCCTTACTCGCATTGCCGAAAAACTTTTGGTTCTTACAAGGTTAGACGGTGCAAAAAATCTTGAGCTCAGTGAGGTGGACTTTTCAAAGGTTGTCAGCATGGCACTTGACACACTTGAGCCTATAGCTGAAGAAGGTAAAATAACCATTCGAAGAGACCTTTCAGAGAATATGCGCATTATGGCAGATTCAGATGGTGTCCACCAGATAGTATTTAACCTTGTCGAAAATGCCATAAAGTACAATAAACCCGAGGGTTATGTGCATGTTATTCTGTTTGAGCGCGACGGAGTATGTTGCCTGATAGTAGACGATACAGGAATCGGAATCCCCGAAGAGGATTATGATAAAATATTTGAGCGCTTTTACCGTGTGGACAAAGCGCGCTCGCGTTCAGGAAAGGGCGGTACAGGTCTTGGGCTTGCAATTGTACGCCGCAATATTGAAAACTATAACGGAAACGTTAAAATTGAACGGTCAGCCGCCGGTGGTACGCGCTTTACCGTAGAATTTCCGGCAGTCAATTCCGTGGAAGGGACGTTTTAAGTGAAATTCAAATCATTTGTTTTATTGTGCGGAATGTTGTTTATGCTTGCCGCCTGTGTGCAGACCGGGGATATACAAGGCGATTATTCAAAAACGCGCTGGGTGAATGTATACTATGCGTCTGCAGACTCGGGAGACGGTGAAGAGGTCATAAGAGCTGAAAAGTGCGAAATACCGCAGGGCAATTTAGAGCAAACCGTGTACGCAATTTATTTGCAGAGTCTAAGAAAGCCTATCTCTAATTCGCTTAAATCATCAATACCGCAGGATGCCAAGCTGAGTGATGTTAAAATAGGTGACGGAACCGTTACGCTTGATTTGAGCCGTGAATATGTACAAGCTGACAGTTTTGACAGAACCCTGGCGGATTATTGCCTAACACTGTCGCTTTGCGAGCTCGAAGGTGTAAGAGATGTAACCATTCTCGTTGAAGGAAATCCGTCTTTCGGGCGAAAATGGCAAAATTTAACGCCGGATGATATAGTTCTTGCGGATTTGAATTTAGTTGGCTTTAGAAAAAAGCTCAAGCTTTATTTCCCGGATATGACGTATAGCGAGCTTTCACTTGAGTTGCGTGACACTGTATCAAACGGGACTGAGTCGGAAGCACTCCTTGTCCTGAGAGCACTTGCGGAGGGTCCAAGCCAACGAGGTCTTTGCGGAGTTGTTCCGTACGGTACGCAGGTGAACTCTGTTAAGGTGCTGGGAAATGTCTGCGTAATTGATTTTTCTACTGAGTTTATAAGTAACCCGATGCCCGGCGAGGATGCTGAGCGAATGTGCATTCGTGCAATAGCAAAATCCCTCTCTGAGATTGGCGGGATAGAACAAATACAAATACTTGTTGACGGAGAAGATTCTGTAATCTTTAAGTATTTTGATATTTCAAGTCCGATTGCAATAGCGGAATATATTAAGTAAATCAATAACCGTAGGAGGTTTTTAAAAATGAACGATTACCGTATTGAAACAAAGGCGGTTCATGCAGGTTATCAGCCTGAGGCTACAACCCATGCAAATGTGCTGCCTATTTACATGACTACCGCATATTCGTTTGACAGCGTAGAGCACGCGCGCCGTCTTTTTGCTCTGGAAGAGGGCGGAAACATCTATACTCGCTTGCAGAATCCGACGACAACCGCGCTTGAAGACCGTGTAGCTGAGCTTGAAGGCGGTGTCGGAGCGGTTGCCGCATCAAGCGGCCACGGCGCAATTACAATGGCACTTCTGACTCTTGCAAAAGCGGGAGATGAAATAATCTCATCCTCGACTATTTATGGTGGGGCTATAAATCTCCTGGGCAAAACCTTTGACAGAATGGGAATTAAAGTCCACTTTGCAGATGTGCGTGATATATCAACATTTGAGAAATTTATAAATGATAAAACACGCGCAATATTTGTCGAGGCTATTGGAAATCCGAAGGCGGATGTTGCGGATATTGAAGCGCTTGCCGCGCTTGCACATGCAAATGGAATTCCTCTTATCGTCGATAATACTTTTGCAACACCGTATCTGCTTCGCCCGATTGAATACGGTGCGGATATAGTTATTCACTCAACGACCAAATACCTTGCAGGAAACAGCACGGCAATGGGTGGCATGATAGTGGATAGCGGTAAATTTAACTGGCAGGGTAACCCGCGCTTTGCTGAAATGAACCTGCCTGATGAGAGCTATCACGGAGTAGTGTACACCGAAGCCTTTGGTCCGGCTGCGTATATTGCAAAAGTAAGAACTCAGATATTGCGTGATATTGGTGCATGCCAGTCACCGTTTAACTCATGGGCAACAATGCTCGGCATCGAAACTCTTCACCTGCGTATGGAGCGTCACTGTGAGAATGCAATGCGCGTAGCTGAGTTTATGCAAACTCATCCGGCGGTTGAAAAGGTCGAATATCCAGCGCTTGCGTCAAGTCCTTTTTACGGCTTGTCTCAGAAGTATCTCCCAAAAGGTGCATCCGCCGTGTTTACCTTTGAAATCAAAGGCGGAAGAGAAGCCGGTGCAAAATTCTGCGATAATTTAAAGCTTTTGCGAATTGTAGCAAACCTCGGCGATACGCGTTCAATGGTAAGCCATCCTGCGACCACAACGCACTCCCAGCTTTCAGATGAACAGCTTGCCGCTGCAGGTATAAGCGCGTCCACCATACGACTTTCAATAGGAATTGAAAATGCAGAGGATATTATTGCAGATATCGCTCAGGCGCTCGACGCATCACAGAAGTAAAACAAAAAAGAGGTTGATTTCAGTCAACCTCTTTTTTAGTATAAAAATACAGTCAGCATTATTTTATTATAATTGATGTATAGTTAAGCGATGTGTGTATACAAAGCGAAAGAAAAAAGGAGGAAAACTATGAAAAACTTTACATCACCAAAACGCTTGGCAGCACTGCTTGCAACTTGCTGCATGGCAATATTGCTCGTAGCTTGCGGCGGGTGGGATAATGTTTCTGTAAATTCAGGTCAGGGCTCGTACGTAGGAGAAGGAAAGCTCTTTAGTGAGCCTACGGAAATATCTATGGTAATTGAGAGCCATGCCTCCTGGCCTTATAAGGAAGACTGGATGATTTGGGATTGCTTTGAGGAGCTCACTGGTGCAACCTTTAATGTTCAGGCTTTCCCAAATGAAAGTTTTATGACGAAGATAAATCTTATGATGGCTTCAGCCACCAAAGATTTGCCGGACCTAATTTATTCGGACAGCAAAGAGAAAATAAATTCTTTTGCATCTGCCGGCGCACTTATCGCAATTGATGATTATATCGATATGATGCCAAACTATACCGCGTTCTGGAACACTATTCCGGAAGAGGAAAGAGCGCTGCGTTTGAATCAGCGCAAATACAGTGACGGCAAAACATACTTCCCGCAGAACTATGGAACTGACGAGCTTCAGGGGCTTCGTAACTGGCTTTACAGAAAAGATATATTTAAAAAGCACGATATTCAAGTTCCAAGCACTATGGAAGAAGTGTATGAGACCTCAAAGAAGCTTAAATCTCTGTATCCGGATAGCTATCCGTTCTGCCTACGTCAGGGGCTTACTAACGTAAATGTTATGGGGGCATCCTGGAAACCGTACTTCAATTACGGCGCATATTATGACTTTAATAACGATACGTGGTCCTACGGTGTGACTGAGCCGACAATGCTTGAAATAGTTAAGTACATGCGCCGCATGATGGAAGATAAGCTCATCCCGCCCACTTGGCTTGATAATGATGCAAAGAGCTGGGAGAAGCTTATGTCTACCGACCGAGGATTTATCTCATGTGACTATACTGTCCGCGTTGACTTCTTCAACATTCTAAACCGCGAGATTAGTCCAAACTACACTTTAGCACCATTTGCCCCGCCGAAGGCTGACAGCCCGACTGCTGCAAACATGATGAACAAGTTTAACGTTGACGGCAAGGGGTACGTAATAGTAAATACCGGCGATGAGGAGCGTATCCACAACGCTATAAAACTGGTGGATTGGCTGTATACCGATAAAGCAGAGCAGATGGTATGGGGCAGAGAAGGAGAGTCCTATGAGGTTAAAGAGGACGGCTCCAAGACTTATATCCGCACCGCAAGCGGCAACATTCGGGCGGACTACGGCATACTTAGCTTCGGAACATTCCTCCGTGCAGATCCGGCTGCTGTAAGAGACTTGGCTTCTGAAGAACAGCAGGTGGCTGTTGACATGTACTTAGACCATGTTGTCGACGGTTACAATCCGGTGCATTGGTTGGTATTTACCGATGAAGAACAGGCTCGCTTTAATGAGATTAATAATTCTCTTACCCCATATGTTGAAAAGATGCTTCATAAATACCTGCTCGGTGACGAACCGATTTCTACATGGGATAAGTTTGTTAAAGACGTAAAGGATAATTACAGAGTTGATGAATTGATTGGTATTTATCAAAAGGCATATGACCGCGTAAAATAAAACCTGATTAAGACAAAAAGAGGAAGGATTTTTCCTTCCTCTTTTTACTTTGAATATTTTTGCTTGTATTCAATTGGAGTCATGCCGGTTACGCGTTTAAACGCTTTTGAAAATACCGACGGTTCATACCCTACCGAGTAGGATACCGAGGTAACAGTTGTTTGAGGTAAAAGCAGAAATTCACGTGCCTTGTTTATCCGCAGTCGTGTTAGATATTCCTGAGGCGAAATACCGAGCTTTTCTTTGAATATTTCATATAAATAACTGCGATTTAAACCGACTGTCTCAGCTACTTCTTTTATTGTAATATTGGTTCGTGAATAGTTCATGTCAAGAAAATGGGAGGCTTGTGCAACATAAGTATCACGTGCGGGAGAGTGCGTGAGCAAATTCGATTTAGCCGCTTGCCGCTGTGAAAACTCGTTAAAGAGATTAAATAATCCGGCACCTAACATGAAGTCTCTCTGAGGTCCTACCGTGTTGGCAACTTCAACTATTTGTTCAAGGATAATCGGGATGTTGCTGTGCTCGCAATGCTTTATAATTGGATTTTGAGGCGTTATTCCGAGTTTTGAAAAAAAAGAAGCTACACTATTCCCATTTATCGACAACCAAGAAAGTGTCCATGGATTTTTTACATCTGCTCGTTCAATACGTATCTGACCGGGAAAGCTTATGATGCATTCACCGGGATTTACACGGAATATCTGGCCGTCAGCCTCAATTTCTCCGTAGCCTGAGCAGCAGTATTGAAGAAGATAAAAACCGCTAAATACAGGTCCGTGAACATTTCCGGAGGGAAGGGGACTGTTTGCTGCGCAATGGTCCAAAGTCATATCAAAGCTTATTTCGGACGATGAACTAGATATTTCAAGACGTGGTATGTCCATATAATCACCTTCAAAAAAACCAACATTTTACAAGTAGATTCTAACATGCGATTATGTACTTGTCAAGGAATAGTATGTTATTATATGTATAGCAAAACAACATTTTTTAGGAGGAATATACCATGAAAAAGTTTAAAGTAGGTATGGTTGGTGTTGGTCGTGCAACTGCGTACGGACATATTTTTGCCAATCATCCGGATACCGAAGTTGTCGCTCTTTGTGATATGAATCAGGAAAGTCTTGAGCAGAACGGTAAGGATTTTGAGCTTAATGACAACTCCCTTTTTGAAAATTATGAGGACATACTCAATACAGATGTAGATATTATCGTTCTCGGAACACCGATTCCGTTCCACACAGAGCAGACTATCAAAGCGCTTGAGGCGGGCAAGCATGTACTGTGCGAAGTAACCGCTTCCGATAATCTTAAGGATTGCCAGCGTATGGTTGATGCAGTGCGTAAGGCAAAAACTAAATTCATGCTCGCTGAAAACTGCAACTATATGCACTTTGTATTGGAGTGGGATAAATATATTAAAGCCGGAAAAATCGGAACTCCGTTTTATGCAGAGGCCGACTACGTGCATGAAATCCGTGACTCTGTTGACGGTAAGTGGCGTGCAAACCGTGCACCGCTCCACTATTGCTCTCACAGCTTAGGTCCGATACTCATGTGGATGGATGATCATATCGTTCGCTGCACAGCTTCCGGCAATGAATCACGTTGCTTTGAGAATAAGACCGATGGAAACATCGATATGCAGGTAGGTCTGTTTGAAACCGCAAAAGGTTCTACAATCAAGGTTTTGAGAAGTTCCGTAGCACTTCGCCATCCGTGGTTATGCTCCTATAGCATTTACGGAACAAACGGTTCTTTAGAATCAAGCCGCGAAAGCTATGATGGTGTTGGATACAGATATTTTGCTGACCAGGATCCCGACGAAGGACGAAAAATTGCAATCAGTTCATCTGATATTGATGCTCCTAAAGAGGCGAACGCCGGCGGACACGGTACATCTGAGTATTATTTGGTTCGTGACTTCCTCAAGTCAATTGAAAATGATACAACACCGCCTATAGACATTGTTCGCGCAATGGATATGACGGTTCCGGGACTTATCGCCCATGAAGCTGCTAAAAAAGGCGGCGTATGGATGGACGTTCCGAGAATTACCGACTAATATAATAATAAAAATAGCAGGCAAACAATTTTGTTTGCCTGCTATTTTTAAATTAACTTTTGCTAATTGTAAGCTCATTTCCGTTAAAGTCCACTGCAAGGTGTGTTTTAGGCGAGATGTCCTCGGAGAGTATCATGCGTCCGACCAAGGTTTCCACTTTACTTTGCAGGAAACGGCGCAGCGGGCGCGCTCCGTAAACCGGGTCAAATCCAACGGAAATTACATGCGCTTTTG
>JAZRUF010000074.1:0-10425 GCA_045652405.1 Eubacteriales bacterium
GCATTTCAAAATGTGACTTTCTTCACATATTGTATGAACATTCGCGCACCCAATTCATCCCAATGTCACATTTTGCAGTTATTTTGCACCATTTTACATTGCAAAGCACCTTTTGATGTTATAAAATAGCTTCACATCATATTAAACGAAAGAGGTATAATATATGAAAAAAATAAAATTCTCCGGTGATGTCTCTTCCCTTTCCGCGGGTATCTCAAGCATAGCTCCGATGCTCGGCTTTGAGGTTTGCGAAAGCGGCGAGGAAATAAAAGTATCTAAATCCGGGGATGGAAAACTCCGTGTGTCAAACACCCAGATTTCTTACTCCGAGCCGGTTCACTTTTTCCGCGCACTGGGAATTCTGCATGAAAACGAAGGTAAGAGTTTTGAAATATGCGAAGAGCCTAAGTTTGATACAAACGGTCTGATGATTGACCTTTGCCAGGGAAATGACACTATGAAGGTCTCCCACGTCAAGAACATACTCTCACGCATGGCGATAATGGGGCTTAACACGTTTTATGCGTACATGGAAGATGCTTACGAGGTAAAAGATGAGCCGTATTTCGGCTACATGCGCGGCAGATACTCGGAAGCCGAGCTTCGCGAGATAGACGATTTTGCATACTCCCTCGGTATAACCGTCATTCCATGTGTTCAGACCTTGGCGCATCTGGCAGATGTGCTAAAGTGGTATCCGTATTACGACTTCCGCGATGACCATGACACTCTCATGGTCGGTGACGAGCGCACGTATGCATTTATTAAGAACTTGCTCACTGTTATAAGAAATTCGTTCCGCTCAAAGAAGATTCACGTCGGCATGGACGAGGCGTGGCGACTTGGCCAGGGAAATTATCTGCTCAAAAATGGGTATCGCAAGAAGTATGACATCATGCTCGAGCACCTTACTCGCGTGCTTGAGATATGCGACGACCTCGGCATTGAGGCTATGATTTGGTCGGATATGTTCATGAAAGCGGCAAACCAGAACGAAGATCCGCTCAGCGACTATTATCAGATTGAGGGTGAAGTACCCCAGCAGATGATTGAGACTGTTCCTCAAAACGTAGACTTCGTATACTGGAACTACGGCAACACTACAGAGTCCACATACTCAGCGCACATAGACCGTCATTACAAATTCACCGATCGCTTGGTCTTTGCAGGCGCTATATGGAACTGGACAAGCTTCGCGGTTGACTATGACCGCACCTTTACCACTACAACCGCGGCGCTCGCCGCATGTAAGAAGGTGGGGCTTAGAAATGTATTTGCAACCACATGGGGCGATGGTGGCAGAGAGAGCAATATTTACGAAATCCTGCTGGGTATGCAGCTTTATGCAGAGCACGGATACTCCAATGATGTATGCGAGAAAAAGCTTGCCTCAAGATTTCTTGCATGCACAGGCTGTAATTACGATGACTTCCGCGCAATGACGTATCTTGATAATCCATACGGTATTGAGCTTACGGACGGATATGACTACACCAACTCCTCAAGCTGGCTAATGTGGCAGGATGTAATGCTCGGTCTTTATGACAAGCACATTGAAGGCTATAACATGACAAAGCAGTATAATGAGGTATACGAAAAAATGTGCGCGGCAACAAAGCGCAACGGCGAATACGCCTTTGTATTTGAGTTCCTCACAAAAGTTGCGGATGTTCTGCGACTGAAAGCCGAGCTTGGCATTCGCCTTAAAGGCGCATATGACAGTGGTGACAAAGCAGCACTCGCCGTCTGCGCAAACGAGCTTAAAGAAACCGCGGTACGAGTTGAAGCGCTCTATGAGTTAAACCGCAAGCTATGGTTTGAAATCAACAAGCCCTTTGGTTGGGAAGTCAGTGACATCCGTTACGGCGGTCTTATTAAGATGCTTGAGCGCGCGGCTGCGCGCATTACCGATTATTTAAACGGTGATATTGATGAGCTGCCCGAGCTTGCCGCCGAGCGTCTTAGCTTCACCGGCAAAGAAGGTCCTGCCCGAAATCTCTCATACCCCACCCAGGTAACCGCAGGCCACATGACCGTACTCTAATAAATTCAATATATGCAAACATCCCGATGAGGAAATTCCTCATCGGGATGTTGTTATTTAGTTTAAGAAATCCTTGAGTTTTTTGGAACGGCTGGGGTGGCGCAGCTTACGCAGCGCCTTTGCCTCAATCTGGCGAATTCTCTCACGAGTAACCTTAAACTCGCGTCCAACCTCTTCAAGGGTGCGGGTGCGTCCGTCCTCAATGCCGAATCTCAGTTTGAGAACCTTCTCCTCTCTCGGAGTGAGCGTTCCGAGCACGTCCACCAACTGTTCACGAAGCAGGGTAAACGATGCCGCTTCTGCCGGCTCGAGTGCATCCTCATCCGGGATAAAATCACCCAAGTGCGAATCCTCTTCCTCGCCTATCGGTGTCTCCAGGCTGACCGGCTCCTGCGCAATCTTTAAAATCTCACGCACGCGTCCGACCGGCATATTCATCTCTGCTGCAACCTCTTCGGGTGATGGGTCATGCCCAAGCTCCTGAAGAAGCTGGCGGGATACGCGGATAACCTTGTTTATAGTCTCCACCATATGCACCGGGATGCGTATGGTTCTTGCTTGGTCAGCAATCGCACGCGTTATCGCCTGACGAATCCACCACGTTGCATATGTTGAAAATTTATAACCCTTGGTATGGTCAAACTTCTCAACCGCTTTTATAAGACCTAAATTACCCTCCTGAATGAGGTCTAAGAACAGCATGCCGCGACCGACGTATCTCTTAGCGATTGAAACAACAAGGCGTAAATTAGCCTCGGCAAGGCGCATTTTAGCAGCCTCATCACCTTCTGCCATGCGCTTTGCAAGTTCAATTTCCTCATCCGGAGAAAGCAGGTCGACCTTACCAATCTCCTTTAAGTAAATACGAACATGGTCGTCAATGTTAAGTCCCTCGACCATCGCCGTCGGGTCTGCAATTTCCTCATCGGGTATTGTCTCCAAATCGTCTAAATCCTGCGGAATATCGTCATCAACCGGAATATCTACCATATACTCCTCAAGCGGCAATTCAATGCCGAGATTCTCAAGCGTGTCATAAAGCTTTTCCATCTGGTCAGAGTCCATCTCAAGCTCAGCCGCCACATTCATGAGTTCCTTACTTGAAAGTTTACCGCGTTTTTTTCCGCTCTCAATCAAATCGCGCAGAAGTTGCTTTTTTTCTTCCTCGGTTATCTCGCTCTTGTGTTCCAAATTTTCAAATCCCTCTAAGTTCGTGTTCTTTTCATCCATTGTCATCCACCGTACCCTTTCTTTTCTCTGTACATCCGCGCAGCTTCCAAAAGGGAGTCTGCACCGTCTTGATTTTCTTTCTTTAACGCTTCCTGTTTAATTACCCTTATATAATCCTCAAGCGCGCCTCTCTCGCAAAAGCTTGTCCGCTTTGCAAGCACGCCGGAAATATGGTTTAGTTCCTCCTGTGGCATACCCTCGGTAAAAACCGTCATGCTGCATTCCCTGCCGCTTTGAGCGCATTCAACCACAAGCTGATATGCCCGCGCAAGCAAAGGAGATGAAAATTCCTCAGGCTTTATTTTCGCGTAGACCTCAGCTATTCGGTCAGGTTCTGCAAACAGCAGCGCTATCAATCCTTCTTCCGCCGCCGCGCAGCGAGGATTTTCATACCTGAGCGAGCGCTCCTTGGGCATCATTTTCTGAATTGGCGCAAGCTCTTTTTTCTCCTCTTCGCGCTTTGACTTGCGCTCAAGCGCCCGCCTTTCGCGTTTGACCTCATGGGAGAGCGCATCGGGAGTGACCCCAGTCTCCCTTGCCACACGCGCTATGTACACCTCACGTTCAATGGAGTTACTTACGCGCGCAAGCAATTTTGCTGCTTTTTTTAGATATTCCACTCGGCTTGCATCGTCTTCTAAATCAAACCCCTCGCGTGCGCTGTGTAATCTGTACTCAACATCTGCCTCAGAGCTGTCCATGAGCTTTGCAAACCTGTCGCGCCCGAATTTTTTAATATATTCATCCGGGTCCTTCGCACCGGACATACGCAGGATTTTCACATCCACGCCCGCGCTTTTTAATATATCTATCGCGCGAGTCGCGGCTTTCTGACCGGCGCCGTCAGAGTCATACGCTATTACTACTTTGTTTTTATACCTTGCAATAAGCCGCGCCTGTTCTTCCGTCAAAGCCGTACCCAGCGACGCAACTGCTGAGTCAAACCCCGCCTGATGAAGTGCAATAACATCCATATATCCTTCTGCAAGGATGATTTTATCCGCGTCACTCTTTTTTGCGTAATTGAGTGCGAATAAATTTTTGCGCTTATTAAAAATCGTAGTTTCGGGAGAGTTTAAATACTTAGGCTCGCCATCACCCATAACACGCCCGCCAAAGCCTATTACATTCCCTCGCACATCAATTATAGGAAACATAACACGGTTTCTGAATCGGTCATATATTCCGCCGTTTTTATTACTAACCGCAAGACCGGCCTCCATAAGCTCAGCTTTAGTATACCCTTTTTCATTCATTGCACGAATAAGAAAATCCCAGCTCTCCGGCGCAAAACCCGCACCGAATTTCCGTATTGTTCCTATACTCAAACCGCGGTTTTGGAGATATGCAAGACCTTTCTTTCCCATATCCCCCATAAGCGTCTGATGAAAAAGCCGTCCCGCCTCGCTCATGAGCGCTTGCAGCCTTTCGCGTTTTTTACGCGCGCTTTTTTCATATGCGTCACTCTCAGGCACTGTCATACCCGCACGCTCTGCAAGAACTCTTACCGCATCGGGAAAATCCAAGTTCTCCACGCGCATAACAAACGAAATTACATCGCCTCCAACGCCGCATCCGAAGCAGTGAAAAAACTGCCTGTCCTGCGAAACTGAAAACGAAGGTGTCTTTTCGTTGTGAAACGGACAAAGCCCGACATAATTGGAGCCGCGCCGTGTCAGTGACACATACCGTGAAACCGTTTCAACAATATCTGATTTTGCGCACAGCTCTTCTAAAAAGCCGTCCGGAAAAGGCATATTATCTCTCCTTTCCGCATTATATAGCCATATTTGCCCATTTTATACGGTTTTATTCACTTTGCCCCTCCCATGAGCGCGGGAGGAAAATATTTTGATACACCTTGAGCGCGTATCTGTCCGTCATTCCGGCGATATAATCGCACACAGCGTTTTCAATACCCTCGTTGTATGCGATCTCACGGTATTCATTCGGAAGCTCTTCCGGATGTTCACTGTAATACTTAAAAAGCCGGTTTATCATCCCACGCACCTTGCGCTCTTCGGAGAGAGCAACCGGGATACGGTAAACATTTTTAAACATAAAATTGCGAAGCTCGTTCATATCAGCTGAAACCTTTGCAGACATGCAGATTTCCCCGCATCGGTCACTCTCGTCTATAGCATCCGTAACCAAGGCATTTATTCTTTTTGCATGAGTTTCGCCCAGACCCGCACGCAGGCTTTCGGGAATATCCTCCGCCTTTAAAATTCCCGCGCGCACCGCATCGTCAATATCGTGGTTAATATACGCAATCCTGTCCGCCAGATGAACAACTCGACCCTCATACGTAGCCGCAGGAACACTTCCGCTGTGGTGCTCAATACCGTCACGCACTTCCCAGGTAAGATTTAATCCCTCGCCGTTTTTTTCAATACGCTCGACAACGCGCACAGATTGGAGATTGTGCGTAAATCTGCCGTCAGTGAGCGCGTGCAGTTCCTTCTCCCCCGCATGCCCAAACGGTGTATGCCCCAAATCGTGCCCCATGCAGATTGCCTCGGTAAGGTCCTGATTAAGCCCGAGCGCTCGGACTATTGTGCGCGCTATCTGGCTGACCTCAAGAGTGTGCGTAAGCCGTGTCCTGTAATGATCTCCCTCAGGCGAGAGAAATACTTGGGTTTTATGCTTTAAGCGCCTGAAGGATTTCGAGTGGATTATCCTGTCCACATCGCGCTGATAGCACGTGCGGATTTGGCATTCTTCCTCTTCTCTTTCCCGCCCGCGGCTTTTGCATGCACATTGCGCGTATTCAGAAAGAGTATTAACCTCCATGCGTTCCCAATCTTCCCTTTTCATCATAGGCTTACCACCACCTTAAAAGACATTTCTATTTATATTATACTCCTTAAATATCAAAAACCCTTTTTTATTTACAAAAAATATTTTTATTTTTAACCTACAATTAAAGCACTGTCTGAATTTGCATTCCAATTTGGTACACAAAAGCCGCACAAAGCCATGCAATCCCGGTCTGGTACGCAATTGTATTAAATGCTGCGACATTACTTCCAAGCTCGCATCTTACGGTATTAACGGCGGCAACACATGGGGTATACAGCAGCGTAAACACCATAAACGAAAGTGCAGACACCGGAGAAAACATTCCTGCAAGCGCCGCCGGAAGTGTAGAGGCATCTGCGCCGGAGAGCACCGTCAGCGTGCTTACAACCGCTTCCTTTGCTGAAAAACCGGTCACAAGTGCCGCAGCAGCTCTCCAATCATTAAATCCGAGCGGTACAAAAAGAGGAGAAATCCCCCGGCTTATGTACGCAAGAATGCTCTGCCCGCTATCAGATACCACATTAAAGCCAATCCCAAATGTTTTTAAAACCCATACGATAATCGAGGTCAGGAATAAAACAGTAAAAGCCCGGCTTATAAAATCGCGTATTTTATCCCATAAGAGAAGTAGCGTATTTCTAATACGCGGCAGTCTGTAATGCGGCAATTCCATAATAAAAGGAAGATGATTTTCCGCACTATCCCGCTCCTTTAAAATCCATAAACTGAGTATTCCGACCAATATCCCAAACAAGTACATCCCCATCATAACAAGTGCCCGATACCGCTTAAAAAATACGGTTGTAAATATAGCATAAATCGGAAGTTTTGCACTGCAGCTTATAAACGGTAGCATCCTTACCGTCATATATCTCTCCCGCTCATCTTTCAAAGTCCTCGTTGCCATTATTGCGGGAACCGTACATCCGACTCCCATGAGAAGAGGAACAAAGCTTCTGCCGGAAAGCCCCAGCCTTCCAAAAGGTCTATCCATAATAAACGCCGCGCGTGCCATATACCCGCTGTCCTCAAGAAGAGAGAGGAAAAAAAACAGAACAGCAATGGTAGGTATAAAGGAAAGCACTGCTCCTACCCCGCCAAACACCCCTTCATTTACCAAAGATATAATAACCGGGCTTACTTCCCGCTCTATTAAAAGTATATCCACCGCATTCTTAAGTAAAGCAATTTTACTTGTCACCAATTCATTTAATACGCCACCGGTAATGCTGAACGTAAGATAGAAAGTAAAGAGCATTATCCCTAAAAACATAGGTATTGCAAGCTTTTTATTAAGAAGAAATCCGTCAATAATTTCATCCCTTTTTCTTGTGCGCCCGTCTCCTTTAGCATAAGTATCTCTGCAAAGGTCTTCAATGAATTTATAACGCATGGCGGAAATCACGGTCTTTCCGTCAGTTTTAAAGCGAGCCTCCGCATCCAAAATAATTTCATTTGCAATCAATGCTTCATTATCTGAAAGTCCAAGTTTTTCCCTGACAGTATAATCGCCCTCCAAAAGCTTAACCGCTGCAAATTTCCCCGAAATCTTTGCAGCTTCACTTTTTGCCTTTATCACATTATGTATATCCCTTATGACCTTTCCTGCCTCACCGGTATATACGCGCCTATCCATGCACCTTCTATTATCTGTAGTAACTTTCATCGCCATATCAATAAGCTTATTAAGCCCTATATTTCTGCTGGCGCAGATAGGAACAACCACAGTGCCAAGCGCATTTTGAAAGTTATATAGCTTTACATCTCCACCATTTGAATACAGCTCATCCATCATATTTAGTGCTATTACAATCGGGATGTCCAGTTCAATTAACTGCAAAGTAAGATATAAATTCCTTTCAATGTTCGTCGCATCCACAATATTAATAATGCAATCTGGCTTTTCATTTAAAAGAAAATCGCGTGCTACCGCCTCTTCACCGCTGTATGCAGAGAGTGAATACACTCCGGGTAAATCAACAACTCTTATATCCGCTTTTCCCCGCACTCGCCCAATCTTCGCCTGCACAGTAACACCGGGGAAGTTTCCTACATGTTGATTTAATCCGGTAAGCTGATTAAAAAGTGTAGTCTTACCGCAATTTTGATTGCCTGCAAGGGCAAAAAGCATAAGACTACACCTCCTCTATTATGATATTATCCGCATCGGAGCGCCGCAGTGCAAGCTCGTATCCGCGTATACTTACTATCACCGGGTCACCAAATGGAGCCTTTCTCTTGAGCTGAACTTCCGCTTCGGGAGTAAATCCCATGTCGAGAAGTCGGACTCTGAAATCGCCTGCACCTGCCACGGAAATTATTTTGCCATACTCTCCGACTTTAAGTTCACTAAGCGTCATATCATGTTTTTTTAATAACACTTGCCTCAACCTGCCATTCTTTAAGCTCAGCCTCACGCACCCGCAGTGAAGCCGCTTTAAATTCTTCCTCAAGTGTTATTCTATTCAAAGCTTTCTGCCCGCATACCGCAGAAACATATCTTTTCCCACATTTTAAAATTATATCTGCTCCCGGCTGTGGGTTAATCTCCTTTATGCTCTCTCTCGCACGCCTTAAATATACGCGGCTTCTGACAAGCTCCCCCAGCGCCGGATGATACGCACCGGCAAGGACAACCGGCTCAAGGCTTTCAGATGGGTTTAGTCCTATGCGTATCACCGGAATATCCTCATCAATAAACACCTCGAGCATATCCGCTGCCCACTCTATAGCTTCATCAACACTGAGCGGTTTATATTTCCCGCTCTTGTAGAGCTTTGCAAGCGCTGTATTCTCTATTACCGCCACCGGATATATCCTCACCCCATCAGGGTAAAGCTCTGCGGCTTGATAGGCACTTGCAAGCGCGGTTTCGCGCGTGTCCCCCGGAAGCCCCGCCATTAGCTGCAAAATAAGCCCCATTCCGTGCTTTTTGATACACTTGACGGCATCAATTCCCGCTCGTGAGGAGTGCCCTCTCCCCGAAGCTTTTAGTACACCATCATCAAACGACTGTATCCCAAGTTCAATCGTACGCACGCCGTTATCCCAAAGGCGTGCCACTATCGCATTATCAATAAAATCAGGGCGCGTTGACACACGCACCCCGGAAAGTTCACCGTTTTCTACCCATTTTTTCACAGCATCCAAATATGCCATCTGGTCATCCACCGGGATAGCGGTAAAGCTTCCGCCGTAAAAAGCCACCTGCGGTGGTGACTTATGCGGCTTTTCAAGCGCTTGCTCCACCTGCTTTGACACCTGCTCAGGTGTCGGTGCACACACGCTTCCCGCGATGCTTTTCTGGTCGCAGAAAACGCAATTGTGCGGGCATCCCACATGCGGAATAAACACGGGTATAATACTCGTAATCAAACTCAAAGTCCCATCAGCTCCAGTGCTTCTTTTGCCGCCATTTGTTCGGCCTCCTTCTTACTGTGCCCCATTCCGCGTCCTATCACATTGCTGTTTAACAAAACCTCGACAGAAAAGCTCTTCTGATGGTCCGGACCGCATGAATCGGTAAGTCGGTAAGATAAAACCTCACCATGGTTTTTCTGAACAATTTCCTGAAGTGCGGTTTTATAATCGGTTATCGCGGCACGCATCATTCGAGCCTGTCCCGGCAAAAGCACATACTCCATAATAAACTTACGCGCCGTATCAAGACCTGCATCCAGATAAACCGCGCCAATAATAGCTTCCATTGCATCCGCCAAGATAGAATCCCTTGTGCGTCCGCCACCGCTTTCCTCACCTTTACCAAGGCGCAAGTGCTCGCCGAGACCTATCTCCCTCGCGCAAATACACAAAGCACCCTCACATACAAGTGATGAACGCATTTTGGTAAGCTCGCCTTCCATTACATCCGGATGCTCCTCAAACAAATGCGCAGCACAGACCAGACCTAAAACCGAATCGCCGAGAAATTCCAAGCGTTCATTGCTTTTAAGCTTACGGTCGCGGCTTTCATTTGCATATGAACTGTGCGTAAGCGCTATCTCAAGATAACGCTTGTTTTTAAATTTATACCCGATAACTTCTTCAAGCTTTTTCATCTGCTTTTCCTCTCTCATTTTAAGCTTTCTAGCTTTTCTCTAAGCGCACGTGCAACATCTCCGACTGTGCGATATGGCGAAAAATCCATTTCAGTAAGCCCTTTGAGGTCAAACTCCTCTTCAAGCATTATGGCAAGCTCAATTCCGTCCATGGAATCGGCATATAAATCGTCATAAAAGCTTGTATCCATATTTATTTCCTCAGGCTCGCAGTCAAATATATCCGCTACAAGCTCACAAAGGCGTTTATAGCTTTGCATCCTCTTCTCCCTCCGAAGCCGCAATAATCTT
>JAZRUF010000075.1:0-9111 GCA_045652405.1 Eubacteriales bacterium
GATTCCGGCGGTCTGCAGGAAGAAGCTCCGTCTCTCGGAAAACCAGTTCTGGTTCTCAGAACCGAAACCGAGCGTCCGGAAGCTGTCGTCGCAGGAACAGTTAAAATCGTAGGCGTTGATAAAAATACAATCTTAGAAGAAGCTAACCGTTTATTAAACTGCGACGATGCGTATCAGCAGATGGCACATGCCGCAAATCCGTATGGCGACGGTCTTGCCAGTGAAAGAATTGCAAATGCGATTTTGTGGTCAATGGCAGGTATCGGAAACCGTCCGTCAGATTTCTCCGCCCGCTGATTAAACTGCAATTAATTTACCAAGGAGGTGCCATGTGAAAAATCAAAAAATATCATCTTACGCTTTTACTGCAATACTCGTAGTTCTTGTTACGCTGATTTTTATTATAATTTTTTCACCTGCTGTTACCTCCTCTGTAGTAAACTCCATTCCCACCTACCCGCCAAATACAACATCTCCGGGTACTACGGAAATTTTAGAAAACCCTGATTACAGCCAAATTGAAATAACAAAAGAAAATGTGCAATCCGTCATACGCGCTATGGCTCGCCCTTCTGAATATTATTATGAAACCAAAAGCACGCTCTTCCATTCGGGAGGAAGCAAAAGCTATCCGCGTAAAAAGTGGTCAAACGGCAAGCTTGAGCGAGTGGATATTATTTCAGAAAACGGCACAACTACGATGACTGTTATATACAGTCCTTCTGCCGTGTACATGTGGCGACCGGGGCAGACACGATATTACCGGACAAAGCCCGGTGATTTCACGGCTGATACATCGCAGATGATGATGGTGTACGAGGATGTATTAGAGCTTGACGTGCAAAACATTCTTGATGCCAAGTATACTATCTACAATTCACTGCCTTGTATTTATGTTGAAGCGGTAAAGCCCCTCACCGGATATAAAAGCCGTTATTGGATTTCGGCGGACACCGGTCTTTTGGCATTTGGTCAGATGTTGGGTTCAAATGGCACGGTAATTTATACCGTGGAGGCAACTCAAACACTTGTATCCCCTCAGGATTCTTCAATATTCCTTTTGCCCGGCGGCAATACCATATCAGCAGAATAAAATAATCCCTCGCAGATAAACTAGTCTGCGAGGGATTAATAAATTCTATATGCCCAAAACTATTGCCAAAGCAACTATTAAAAGCTTTTCATCGTTATCCACATCCAAAATCAAAAACGCCAATAAAAGCAGCGGCATAATCCCCAATTCGCCTATGTTAATGCCCTTTAATATACGTTTAAAATCCAGAAATCCTCCGGTCTCTTTTCCGGATTCCTTAACTGTTTTTTTAGGGGCATCGTTTTTAATTTCAGCACCAACAGGGATTTCCGGCTCGCTTTCCTCTTTGCCCTGCACGGCAAAGTCTTCCCGCACCTGTTCTTCTTCGACCGGACGGTATAAATCCTCGAATGCTTCTCTGTCCTCAGACATATATCGGTTAAACAAACGAATCCTCCTCCCTAATACTCCTAAACGCCTGCTTGGCTACTTTGGAAAGCTTCACGATTTGGATTGCTTTAGTTATATGTACTTGGTCCTCGTCTTTAAAATATGAACGCAGGGCATGCAAGAGCTGAATCCTTCTGTCATCAGTTTTTCTATACTCGTTCATTATCTGCATGGCAGTCGTGACAACTTTGGGGTCAATAGATTCAAGTAAATTAGTTTCAGCTGTCTCGGCATTTGCCGGAAGAAGCGACGGTGTCACAGATTGTTCAACATCCGTATTTTCCGCAGGCACTTCGTTTTCCTCATTTGCACCTGCTCCAAAAAGAGTTTGCGCAGTCTTTAAAACCTGAGCCATCCCATCAGGAGACTCAAGCAAATTTTTAATTTTCTCTTCCAAATCCGCCATAATGTTCCCCCCTTATTCTGAAGCAGCAGATATTATTCTGCCAAGAATTTCTGCACCCTCCTTGGTGGATAAGACTGACGAAATTATTTGCTTTGCCGTAGCATTATCCCCCTTCTGCATATCTTCGGCAGCTTTTTTAAGCTTCTCTCCCCCATCACTGAGCAAAGCATTTACAACGCTTTTCCCCTGTGGTGATGACAGTATTTCCGAGAACTTACCCAGGTTTTGTTTTATTTTATCCCCATCTGCGTTTGCGAGCAACGCCTTTGCAACACTCTCCATATCTGCTGGCATATTTATACGCACCTCCAAAAAAAATCGCAACAAAACTGCTTCTACGTCAGTATATGCCGCATTAACTGTATCGGTTACATTTTTTATTAAAGGTGATTTTATTATGAAGGTTTTAGTCGTATCAGACTCCCACGGAAACGTCTCCGCACTCTGCCGCGCCATCCTCAAAGAAAAGCCGGACTGCATCATTCATTTAGGCGACGGTTTCAACGATATACCCGAAGGGTTAGACATCCCATGCTACCGAGTATGCGGAAATTGCGATCCAATAAGCTGCGGATTGAGTGAAACTCTTATCATTGAGCTTGAGGGTGTCCGTTTACTTTTAACGCACGGTCATAAATATAACGTAAAAAACACACTCTCACCAATATACCTGGCGGCAATGGAAGAAGGCGCACGCCTTGCTTTGTTTGGTCATACCCATATACCTTTTTCGGATATTGATGGCGATGCCCCTTCTCTGTTTAACCCGGGCTCCATACGGCATCCGCCGCATTCATACTCAACGATTGTCCTTCGCGACGGCAAATTCAGTTGCAGGCACAGAACTCTATTGTAAATAATATTTGTATTCACATAATAATATTCCGGGTTTGTAGTTGAAATTTATGCGAAAAAGCGTTATTATATTTTTAATTATATCAAAAGCGCACAGCGCGCAATTATCATAACACGGTGATTTATATGAAAAGAACCTTTCTTTCCCCCTTGAAACGCCCATTGGCATTTCCTATATTGCTTATAAGCATTATTCTTTTTTTATTATATACAATAATTGACACTGCAGTTGTATTTAAGAGCATACCTCTTTTGGTTGTAATTGCTTGCAGTATCATCTGCGTTTTGGCAATAGCTTGTATATGGCGATTTTATTTTATCAAGTATGAGTATATACTGGTCGGCGATGAACTGGTAGTGCGCCAATACACACCGCGCAAGGTTATTCCGATAAATTCCTATTCTTTAAGTTCAATAAAATCAATTGACCGCATTTCTCTTCTTCACAGAAAAGGGCGACGCGCAAAAAGATATAATATGTGCAATTCCCTGTACAGCTCGCTGTTTTCAGGTTTAGTCATGACGTATATAGATTTAAATTCTGCCGAGCTCACAAAGGTTCTTATTGACCCGCCGGAGGATGTAAAAAAGCTTTTGAAGCTAAACTTAGAAGATAGGTTCCACACCACGTCAAAAAAATAGTTTATCAGGAGCGCTAAATTAAATGGCAATTTCAAGCTTTAAAAAAGGAGTATCCGACGGTATTCCCATAGGTCTTGGATATTTATCCGTATCCTTTGCATTTGGAATGATGGCTTCAAGCGGCGGTCTTCCGATTTGGGCAACCATTGCAATTTCAATGACAAACCTGACCTCTGCAGGTCAGATGGCAGGACTCGGCTTAATTTTGTCCGGCGGGTCCTTTATTGAAATGGCATTGACTCAGCTTATAATCAATATACGCTACGCACTTATGTCCTTATCGCTTTCACAAAAGTTAAATTCAGGTGTTACGTTTTTACATAGGCTTTTCATCTCATTTGGTAACACGGATGAAATTTTTGCCGTAGCAAGCTCACAATCCGGTGAAGTTGGCAAGAAGTATATGTACGGTCTTATCACAATGCCTTACTTGGGGTGGACGATAGGCACGGCAATAGGTGCAATTGCGGGACAAGCACTTCCGCAATCGGTATGCTCTGCGCTTAATATAATGCTTTACGGTATGTTCATTGCAATTTTCGTTCCACCTGCAAAAAGCTACTCCCCGGTACTTAAAGTAGTAATATTGGCTATTGTCCTCAGTTGCGCATTCGCGTGGTTTCCGGGTCTTAACCGAGTTTCTTCCGGTTTTGTGATTATTATATGCACACTTATTTCGGCAATTTTCGGCGCAGTATTTTTCCCGGTTGAAAGCGATACGGAAGGCGGTAGAGAAAATGAATAATCTTACTCGCCTTATCGCGTACATAGCAGTAATGGCAATCGTTACATATCTTATACGCATGATTCCGCTTGCCTTGGTTAGACGGAAGCTTAAAAGCAGATTTATAAAATCATTTTTATTTTACGTCCCATACGCCGTGCTTGCCGCAATGACTTTTCCCGCGGTCTTCACGGCTACGAACTCACCTGTTGCATCCATAATCGGTTGTGCTACAGCGGTGGTTTTGGCACTAAAAAACAAAAGCCTTCTCACGGTTGCGCTGAGCGCTTCTGCGGCAGTCTTTATAGTTGAATGGATTATTCGTCTGGTAGTCTGAGGAACACGTTATGAAAAGAGTCTTTCCGAGCTATTATAATTCTTTTAAATGCCTTGCCGGTGCTTGCAAAAACAGTTGCTGCATTGGCTGGGAGATTGACATTGATGAAAAAACGCTCTCCAAATACAAAAACGTACCGGGTGATTTTGGCAAACGTCTTAAAAATAATATAGACTTTACTTCCCAAACCCCATGTTTTAAGCTTGACGGCTTAGAGCGCTGCCCATTTTTAAATGAGTCAGGCCTATGCGATATTATCCTTACATTAGGAGAAGATAGTATTTGCAACATTTGCACTGACCACCCGAGATTTAGAAACTTTTTCTCAGAGCGCACAGAGATAGGTTTGGGGCTTTGCTGCGAAGCATGCGCGGATACTATTCTCTCCAACAAGGAAACGGTTCGGTTAATTGAAGAAGATGATTTGGAAACCTCGTGCAAAACAACGGAATATGAGCAGATTTTCCTTAATTTTCGCAATAGGATATTCGACTTACTTCAGGACAGGTCGCGCACTATTGATGAGCGAGTTGAGGCTATGCTTTCCGCATGCGGTAGCTCCCTACCCGATAAAACCATGGATGAATGGACCGAAGTTTTCTCTTCATTAGAGCAATTAAATCCTGCATGGGGAGAACTATTGAAAGGGCTTAAATGTGCAGAGCTTTCTGATTTGAATTTTTCATTTGGCGATGATATTAATACTGCATTTGAGCAGCTTCTCGTATATTTTACATACAGGCATCTGTGGGACGCGTATGATAACGACCGTCTTCCCGCCTGTGCCGCGTTCATAGCTTTAAGCTATATGTTTTTACGTTCTTTGGCTGCACTTAAAGAGAATTGCTCTATTGCTTATTTAACAGATATTTGCCGCCTTTATTCGTGCGAAATTGAATATTCCGAGGATAATATGTCCACGCTTTTTGATTTACTTGAATGTTAAGCAAAAACGCCGTCCGATTTTTTCGGACGGCGTTTTATTTTAAACTGCCATGATACGCGATGTCTGATACATACTGTCAGATACATCCTTATGCATCTTAAGCGCTTCATCAATATCAAAATCAACAATTTCGCTGTTAACCGAGCACACTACCCGGTTGCTCTTTCCTTGGAGTATCGTGCTGACCGCATATTCGCCCATACAGCTTGCTATAACGCGGTCCTGCGCAGATGGGCTTCCGCCACGCTGGATGTGACCTAAAATTGTAACTCTCGAATCTATTCCGGTCTCCTCGCGGATACGCTCACTTACTTCGATTGCATTGCCTGTGCCCTCGGCAACTATGATAATATAGTGGGAACGCTTATTTATGCGTCCCTCGCGGATTTTCTCGATAATATCTGTCTGGAAATTAACTTCCTTTTCAGGAACCAAAACCGCAGTAGCACCGCATGCGATACCTACGTTGAGTGCAAGATGACCTGCATGACGACCCATAACCTCAACGACCGAGCAGCGCTCATGAGACTGCATTGTATCACGAAGCTTATCTATCGCTTCCATTGCAGTATTGCACGCAGTATCAAACCCGATACTGTAATGGGTTGATGCAATGTCGTTATCTATCGTCGCAGGCACTCCGACGGTTGATATACCGCGCGCCGCTAAATCGCGTGCGCCGCGGAATGTTCCGTCACCGCCTATCGCTATAAGACCGTCAATTCCCAGATATTTGCATGTGTTTACAGCTTTCTGCAAGCCTTCCTCTGTCATAAATTCCGGGCACCGCGCGGTATAGAGCATTGTTCCGCCGCGGGAAATAATGCCGTTAACGCTTCGCGCATCAAGCTCAACAATATCGCCGTTTATAAGGCCGTTATAGCCTCTGCGAATTCCAAGGCAGGAAATGCCGTAGTATGCAGCGGTACGTGCAACCGCGCGTATCGCCGCGTTCATGCCCGGCGCGTCTCCACCACTTGTTAATACACCTATTCTTTTAATGTTTGCCATCTTTTGTCACCTCATAAAAGGCACTTGCCTTTTTTCTTTTATTATAATAGTATACACCTCTTTTTATAAAGAGTGAAGAAAATTTTTGAGATTAAATTATATTTTGCATTATTTTAGCACAGCATTCTCGAGTCCTAAAATTTCCGTCAGCCTTGTAAAGAGGCGCATATCCTCGGACGAATACGTCCTGAGCATCTTTCCGGTGTCAGCAAAAAACAGTATGGTTTCTCTCTTACCCGGGAAATTGGTAAGGATGTTGCGGATTTTAGTGTAAAGCGGATCATCCTGACTCGGAAGCCGCAGATAGAGTTTCTTATCGCCTTCCGGCATCTCTATTCCCCTGCCCGCATACTCGTCCACGGTATGCGCTTCATCACAGAGTATCTGCGGCGGGTTATCCTCACGCAGGCTCAATCTCCCGCGCATGACAACCATTTCACCCTCGCGCAGTATCGCACCGTACTTAGTAAGCACAGTCGGGAACACGAGGACTTCTATGCTGCCCGCCACGTCTTCAAGCGTAATATATGCCATCATGGAATTAGTCCTGGTCGTCTTCACGCGCATCGCGGAAATAACGCCCGCTAACAGAATACTTTGGTTATCCTGAAATCTTTTTGCAGTATTTGACGGCTCTGCATCTGCGGTTATCTGGCTTATACCTATGGTCTTTAGCTTCTTGAGCAGGTCGCCGTATTCATCGAGCGGATGGCCTGACAGGTACATTCCGGTGGTCTCACGCTCCATGTTGAGAAGCTCCTTCTTTGTACATTCTTTGACATCCGGAATAGGTATCATGTTAAAGCTTTCATCCTCAAGCGCACCAAATAAATCAATTTGACCGGCTATATTGCGGTTTTTCATATGCGAAATACTGTCAAGTATTTTCTCATAAATCCGTAAATGCGCCGAGCGTTTTCCAAGAGTGTCAAATGCGCCGCATTTTATTAAGTTTTCAATCGCTCTGCGGTTGAGTTCCCGCTCATACATTCGCTCACAGAAATCTTGAAGCGATGTAAAGCGTCCGTTCTGTTCACGCTCGGAAACCACAGCTTGTATAAACCCACGTCCTATGTTCTTTACAGCAACCAGACCAAAGCGTATGTTTTCACCGCTTACCGTAAATGAATCGCGCGATTCGTTTATATCCGGCGGAAGAACGTTTATGTTCATCTCGCGGCAGAGTTCCATGTACTCAGCAATTTTTGCGGAATTATCTAAAACAGATGTCAAAAGTGCCGCCATGTACTGACGCGGATAGTGAAACTTCATATACGCGGTCTGATATGAGACTACGGCATACGCCGCCGCGTGAGCTTTGTTAAAAGCGTAATTTGCAAAAGCGACTATTTCATCGAAAATTTCATTTGCAACCTGTTCTGAAATTCCGTTTCCTGCCGCGCCGCAAATACCCTCTTCGGCGTTTCCGTGAATGAAATTTTCACGTTCTTTAAGGAGTTCTTTTTCTTTCTTTTTGGATATTGCGCGGCGAACCATATCCGCGCGACCGAGCGAGAAACCGCCTATTTTGCGGAATATATCCATAACCTGTTCCTGATATACTATGCAACCGTATGTAACTTCCAGTATTTCCTTTAAAAGAGGGTGTTTATACGTTACCTTTTCGGGATGGAATTTACAATCTATATAATGCGGTATGGAGTCCATAGGACCGGGCCTGAAAAGTGCAACAATAGCAGTAATATCTTCAATGGAACCCGGTTTCATACCTATAACCACGCCGGTCATACCGCCGCTTTCAAGTTGGAACACGCCGGAGGTTTTTCCTGATGAAAGCATTTTGAATGTATACTCATCATTATCCGGAATATTGTCAAGGCTGAAATTTGAATCCACGCTCTCACGTATCATCTTCTCGGCATCGCGCAAGACTGTAAGGTTTCTCAGCCCCAAAAAATCCATTTTCAGAAGCCCCAACTGTTCAAGGGTGACCATGGTAAACTGCGTTACCACTGACTCGTCATTTTTTGCAAGCGGTACATATGTATTTACAGGATTTTTTGTTATAACAACACCCGCTGCGTGGGTTGAGGCATGTCGAGGCATGCCCTCCAAGGCTTTAGCAGTGTCAATTAGCCTTTTAATACGCTCGTCCGACTCATACATATCCCTTAACGGTTTTGACGCGGAAAGAGCTTTTTCAAGCGTCATATGCAAATCAAACGGCACTTGTTTTGCAACTGCATCCGCTTCACTGTACGGAATATCGAGTACACGCGCTACATCGCGTATTGCACCGCGTGCCGCCATTGTACCAAAGGTTACAATTTGAGCGACGCGATCCTTGCCATACTTTTCAACTACATAGTCAATTACTTCCTGACGGCGGACATAGCAAAAATCTATATCAATATCCGGCATGCTTACGCGCTCAGGATTTAAAAACCTTTCAAAGTACAAATTATACTTCATCGGATCAATATCCGTTATGTACAAGCAATATGATACCATGCTGCCCGCAGCGCTTCCGCGCCCCGGACCAACAGGAATGCCGCGAGATTTAGCATAGTTAATAAAATCCCATACGATGAGGAAGTAATCCACATACCCCATACGTTTAATCATGTTCATCTCATAATTGAGGCGTTTAAGATACTCACCGTCCGCATCCGGATAGCGCTTGTTAAAGCCTTCGAGTACAAGAGTTTCAAAATACTCCTCCGAGCTTTGAAACTCTTTCGGTACG
>JAZRUF010000076.1:0-28523 GCA_045652405.1 Eubacteriales bacterium
GACTTGGAACTCTTGCTGTCATACGCTCTCACGGCGTTCCGTCATCTACCTGTCAGGAACTCGACAGACGCGGGATAAAATACGTCGATGCTACGTGTCCGTATGTCGAAAAAATACACAAGATAGTGCGCGAACATGCTGCGGCGGGTGAGAAGATAATAATAATCGGTGCGCGTTCACATCCTGAGGTTTTAGGTATCTCAGGGCAATGCGAAGGGGCTCTTGTTTTTGAAAATGAAGAGCAATTAAAAGAAGGGCTAACAGAGGTTGAAAACATTGCAACGCAAAGGGTTTGCGTTGTTGCTCAGACTACTATCGGGCGAAAATTTTGGGAAAATTGCTTGGAAATTATAAAAAAAGAGTGTACAAATCATCAAATATTTGATACAATATGTTTTGCTACGAGTAAACGGCAGATGGAAGCCGAAGCGCTTGCGTCTTGTTCGGATATGATGGTAGTAATCGGGGATAGGACAAGCTCTAATACCCGCGGACTAATAAAAATATGCAGTACAGTCTGCGATAATGTGATTCACATTGAAAACGCTCAGGAGCTTGATTTAACGTCCGTGCGAAAAGCGCGCCGCATAGGCGTAACAGCGGGGGCATCTACACCCGATTGGATAATTAAGGAGGTTGTAAACAAAATGAGCGACGAAATCAAAACCAATGCAGCGGAGATCACAAATGTTGCAGAAGGCGAGTCCTTCGCGGAAATGCTTGAGCATTCCTTTAAAACTTTAAATACAGGAGATAAGGCTACCGGCATTGTAACGGCTATTACGCCGACTGAGATTTATGTTGATCTCGGAACAAAACATGCAGGAATTATTCCGGTTTCGGAAATCAGCGATGATCCGAGCGTAAAAGCGGAAGATGTCTTTAAAGTTGGCGACGAAGTTGAAGTTTATGTTCAGCGTGTAAACGATGTTGAAGGTGTTATTACACTCTCAAAGCGCCGTCTGGATGCTATCAAGAGCTGGGATGATATTGAAGCAGCACGTCAGGACAAGCTTGTTGTCGAGGGCATTGTTGTTGATGAAAATAAGGGCGGAATCGTTGTGTCTGTTAAAGGCTCACGCGTATTTGTTCCGGCATCACAGACAGGTCTTCCCAAGGAAGCTCCTATGTCCGAGATGCTCAAGCGTAAGGTTAAGCTTCGCATTACCGAGGTAAACCGTCCGCGTAAACGCGTTGTTGGTTCTATCCGCAGTGTACTTATGGATGAGCGCCGTGCAGCAGCTGAGAAGGTATGGAATGATATCGAAGTAGGTAAGGTTTACAACGGTGTTGTAAAATCCATGACCTCTTACGGCGCATTTGTTGACATCGGTGGAGTAGACGGTATGGTTCATATCTCCCAGATGTCATGGTCACGCATCGCAAACCCGTCTGAAGTTTTCAAAATTGGCGATGTAGTTGAAGTTTACGTTATCGCACTTGATGCAGAAAAGAAGAAAATCTCTCTCGGCTATCGCAAGGAAGCTGATAATCCGTGGACTAAGTTTATTTCTGAATACAGCGAAGGCGATGTAGCTAAGGTCAAAATTGTAAAGATGATGCCGTTTGGTGCGTTTGCTCAGGTTCTCCCGGGTGTTGACGGTCTTATCCACATTTCTCAGATTACAAATCGCCGCATTGCACGTCCGACAGAAGTTCTTGAGGACGGTCAGGAAGTCGAGGCAAAGATTATCGGCATTGATATGGAGAATAAGAAAATCTCCTTGTCCATGCGTGCATTGATTCCGGGTGAGGAAGATCAGGGCAATGCAAATGCTGAGCCGGCAGAAGGCGAGGACGAAGTAGTAGCTGTTGCAGAGCCTCAGGCAGAAGAGACTGTTGAGGAAGCTCCTGCTGCTGAATAATAAATAAATTATTATTTTACCTCATGTTTGGATAAAAACAGCATGAGGTAAAAATTTTTTGTCAATTTCCATTGAAATTTAAAGGAAAATCATGTATAATAATTAACATCTATTTATATAAGACAGTTGATGTCTGAAGGAGATGTAGAAAATGATAAATAATGCAATGGATTTTCTTGCACAATATGATCCGGAGCTGGGCTCAGCTATTAAATCTGAGTATAACCGTCAGCGTAAAAATATAGAGCTGATTGCGTCAGAAAACTTTGTAAGCCCTGCTGTTTTAGCGGCTGCAGGTACCGTGCTTACCAATAAGTACGCTGAAGGTCTGCCCGGAAAGCGCTATTACGGCGGATGTGAGTGTGTTGACGTTGTTGAAAGACTTGCTATCGACCGTGCTAAGGAGCTGTTTGGCGCAGAGCATGTAAATGTCCAGCCGCATTCCGGTGCTTCCGCAAACATGGCTGTATACTTTTCACTGGTAAAACCCGGGGACACTGTATTCGGCATGAACTTAAGCGAAGGCGGCCATTTGACTCACGGTAGCCCGGTTAATATTTCCGGTGCATATTATAATATTGTTCCTTACGGTGTTGATGCTGAAACTCACAGAATAGATTATGATAACCTGCAGAAGCTTGCAGAAGAGCATAAGCCGAAGATGATTATTGCAGGTGCATCTGCATATCCGCGTGTTATTGATTTCCCGCGTATGGCTGAAATTGCAAAATCTGTAGGTGCATACTTGGTTGTTGATATGGCTCACATCGCAGGTCTTGTAGCTGCCGGCTTGCATCCGAGTCCGGTGCCATATGCTGACGTTGTAACCACAACTACCCATAAAACTCTTCGCGGTCCGCGTGGTGGTATCATCATGTGTAAGGAAGAACTTGCAAAGCAGATTGACAAGGCGGTTTTCCCCGGCACTATGGGTGGTCCGCTTATGCATATCATTGCAGCTAAGGCGGTTTGCTTCGGAGAAGCACTCAAGCCTGAATTTAAGGAATATCAGCAGAAGGTTGTCAACAACGCAGCGGCTCTTGCAAATGCGCTTAAGCAGTGCGGATTTGACCTTGTGAGCGGCGGTACGGACAATCACCTCATGCTGGTTGACCTGCGCAAGTTTGATCTTACCGGCAAAGAGCTTGAGAAGAGACTTGACCAGGTTCAGATTACCGTTAATAAGAATACAATCCCCAACGACCCGCAGAGCCCGTTTACCACAAGCGGTATCCGTATCGGAACTCCGGCGGCTACCACTCGCGGCTTCAATGAGTCTGACATGGCTGAGATTGCACGTCTTATCCATCTTACTGCTACAAACTTTGAGGAGAAGGCTGATTATATCCGCAACTGTGTTGATGCGCTGTGCGATAAATATCCGCTCTACGACTAATAGTTAAAACTTGTTTATTTAACCTGCCATTCTGCGATGCAGAGTGGCAGGTTTCTTAAAAAGATGATTAGGGCTATTGCGAGGTGAGAAGAAATGTCATACCATCCGTTGGCGGACCGGATAAGACCAGAAAGCCTTGATGATGTAGTAGGTCAAAGGCATATTTTAGGCAAAGGCGGGATTTTGCGCCGTATAATAGAATCGGGCAATATATCGAATATGATATTTTACGGCCCATCCGGCACAGGAAAAACAACTGTTGCCAATATAATTGCAAAATCCACAAACAAAAAGCTGTATAGGCTCAATGCAACTACTGCATCAATTTCGGACATTAAGGATATTATAGCTCAGCTTGATACTCTTATGGCACCGTCCGGTGTTCTACTTTATCTTGACGAAATACAGTATTTCAATAAAAAACAGCAACAGTCGCTTCTTGAGTTTATAGAAAACGGAAAGATAACGCTTATTGCATCTACCACCGAAAATCCGTATTTTTATGTATATGGTGCGATACTTTCGCGTGCGACGGTGTTTGAATTTAAGTCGGTGTCGGCAAGCGAGGTAATAGCGGCAATTAACCGTGGCTTTCAAAAGTGTGAACCGATGCTTGAAATTGAGGATGGAGTAGCTGAGCACATTGCATCAGCTTGCGGCGGCGATGTGCGAAAGTCGTTAAACGCAGTGGAGCTTTTGTGCTCAAGTGCGGAAAATAACAAGGTGACACTTGCTGATACGCAGATTATAGCGCAGAAGAGCGCTATGCGTTATGACCGCGAGGGCGATGCCCATTATGACATTCTCTCGGCTTTGCAGAAATCCATACGCGGCTCAGACGCTGATGCGGCTGTGCACTATTTAGGGCGTTTACTTGAGGCCGGTGATTTGCCGTCTGCTTGCCGCCGACTGCTCGTGATAGCATCAGAGGATATAGGGCTTGCATATCCGCAGGCGGTGACTGTTGTAAAATCCTGCGTTGACAGTGCGCTACAGCTTGGGCTTCCTGAGGCGAGAATACCGCTTGCGCAGGCGGCATTGTTGCTTGCTACTGCTCCTAAGTCAAACTCGGCTATTGTGGCTATTGATGCGGCTATGCAGGATATACGTGAAGGGAAAAGCGGCGATATACCCGCGCACCTGAAGGATTCTCACTATTCCGGTGCTGGGAAAATGGGCAGGGGACTTACTTATAAGTACCCGCACGCATTTGAAAATAATTGGGTGCCTCAGCAGTATTTGCCCAATGAGCTTAAGAATAAAAAATATTATGAGTACGGAAAAAATAAGCTTGAACAAGCCAATGAGCGTTATTGGAAAGAAATAAAGAAATAGAAAGAGCCTGATACTTTCATAGTATCAGGCTCTTTGCGTCAATTTAAAAGACTTTTTAACGCGTTTTTAGCAGGTCCTGCCAAATAGAGCGAACCACATACTAAAACCGCATAATCGGCATCACAGAGCGCGAGAGCGTCTTTTGCCGCTTGGTCGAGCGATGTGTATGTACGTACATCATTACAGAACGGTGTGGCGAATTCTTTTAAGGTTTCTAAACTGCAGGCTTTGGGTGACTCAGGCAAAACACAGAAAAAAGAATGTGATTTTCCTGCGACTTTTTCAACCATGGTGCGCACGCTTTTATCCTCAAGACAACCGAAAACAGTTATAAGTTTTTTCTCTTTTAATACCTCATCAATTAAGCTACAGAGAGCATCAATACCGGGGGAGTTGTGAGCGCCGTCAACTATACATAGTGGCACATTTGAAATTACTTCAGCTCGCGCGGGAAGTTTTGCAGATTTTATGCCGCTTGAGATGTTTTTCTGTGTTATTGGATAGCCTGCTTTTTGAAGAAGTTTTGCGGCTTCTATTGCGGTGAGTGCGTTTGATATTTGATGCTTACCGTGCATTGAGATATGATATTCTTCGCTTTTGTAGCTTATTCTTGAGCCTGATAGGGAAATATCGTATATCTTCATGTTGTTCGTGTTGGGGACCACGGCGGGGACACTCTTTTCTTTGCAGTTTTCTGATATCAGTGATACTATTCCATCGGGTTGGAGCGGTGATATAACCACCTTGGAGCCGGATTTTATAATCCCGCATTTTTCCAAGGTTATTTTTTCATGCGTATCACCCAAAAACTGCATGTGGTCAAGACCTATGGAAGCGATAACCGAAACAAGTGGAGGGGGGATTATGTTTGTAGCATCCCACTTGCCACCAAGCCCGGCTTCAAGGCATACAATGTCGCACCCGCATTGTTTAAAGTATGTAAGGGCAATTGCAGTAATTTGTTCAAAGGCGTTTGGAAAGTCTTCCATACCTGATGATATTGCAGCTACACGCTTGGTGAGATTAATAAGCGCTTCTTTTTCTATAAATTCGCCGTTTACGCAGATGCGTTCGCGAAAATCCTCTATAAACGGTGAGATATAGGTTCCGGTTTTAAGACCAGCAGAAATAAGAATGCGTGAGAGCATCGTGGTTATGCTGCCTTTACCGTTAGTGCCGGCGATATGTATGAACCTTAAATTGTTTTGCGGATTGCCAAGAGCGGATAAGAGAAATCTTATCCGCTCTAATGATACAGTTTTTGAAAAACGCGGAATACCTGTCAAGTATTCCAGGGCATCTGAATATGTCATAAAGGATGCTCCTTACATATGACGAAATTAGAGATTTGCCAGGCTTTCTTCGATTTTCTTGAGCAAAGATGTGGCTTTTTCAAGCTTTTCGCGCTCCATAGCGACAACTTTTTCCGGAGCCTTTGCAACAAATTCCTGATTAGAAAGCTTTTTGGAGAGCATGGTGTAGTCCTTAAGTGCCTTTTCGCGCTCGCGAGTAAGGCGTTCAAGCTCCTTTTCTCGGTCAATAAGCTCACTCATTGGGATGTACAAGTTTGCTGCATTTGTTACGACGGAAACCATGCCAGAAACGTCCTCGGGCGCGGTGTCGCTAATTGTAATATCGCTTGCGTAAGCGAGTTTTGCAAGGAACGCGATGCCTGCCTTAAAAGACTCACGCACATCTTCATTATCGGAAACAACAATTAGTTGAGCCTTCTTTGAAGGGGGAACATTCATTTCAGCGCGGCGGTTGCGTATGCCGCGAATAGCGTCCATTAGAAGCTCCATTTTGTTTTCGTCATCACTGAATACCAAAGAATTGCAGAATTCAGGCCAAGAGGAAATCATTATGGATTCACCTTCGTGCGGCAGAGTCTGCCAAATTTCTTCGGTGATAAACGGCATGAACGGATGTAGGAGTTTTAAAGTGTTGGAAAGGGTATAGCACAGAACGTTTTCTGCTACCAAGCGGCTGTCCTTAGGTGCATCCTCGGAAAGACGCGGTTTTACAAGCTCAATGTACCAGTCGCAGAAATCATCCCAGATAAAGTCGTAGAGCTTCTGAGCCGCGACACCGAGTTCAAAGCTTTCAATGTTCTCGGTTACTTCGGAAACCAGACGGTTGTATTTGCTCAGAATCCAGCGATCCGGAAGTTCAAGCTGCTCGGGTTTGGGGAGTTCGCAGTTGTCGATTGTGAGGTTCATGAGGACAAAGCGCGAAGCGTTCCATATCTTGTTGCAGAAGTTGCGGTTTGCCTCAATTCTCTCCATATGGAATCTGGTATCATTTCCGGGGGAGTTGCCGGTTGCGAGCGTAAAGCGCAGCGCATCCGCACCGTACTGGTCAACAACTTCAAGCGGATCGACACCGTTGCCAAGAGATTTTGACATTTTACGTCCCTGAGAGTCACGTATTATACCGTGGATAAATACGGTTTTAAACGGTTCTTTCTCTAAATGCTCCATGCCGGAGAATATCATACGTGCTACCCAGAAGAAGATTATATCGTATCCGGTTACCATTACTGACGTGGGATAGAAGTAATCGAGTTCGGGAGTCTTATCAGGCCAACCGAGGGTGGAGAACGGCCAAAGAGCAGAGGAGAACCAAGTGTCAAGCACGTCGTTATCCTGAGTCAGGTGCGTGCTTCCGCACTTTTCACACTTTGTCGGGTCTTCGCGGGATACGTTTACATGACCGCACTCGTCACAGTAGAATGCCGGGATACGATGACCCCACCAGAGCTGACGCGAGATACACCAGTCATGAACATTTTCCATCCAGTTCATGTAAATTTTGCTGAAACGGTCAGGAACATATTTAATAGTTCCGTCCGCTACTACGCGGATAGCTTCTTCTGCAAGAGGCTGCATTTTTACAAACCACTGAGCTGAGGTCATAGGCTCAACAACGGTTCCGCAACGGTAGCAGGAGCCAACGTTATGGCTATGGTCCTCAATTTTAATCAGGTATCCTTGCTCATCTAAGTCGGCAACTATTTGTTTACGTGCCTCGTAACGGTCTAAACCTTGGTATTTTCCGCCGTTTTCGTTTATGCATGCGTTACCGTCCATGACAAGGATTTCTTCGAGATTATGGCGTTTACCCACCTCAAAGTCATTCGGGTCATGGCTCGGTGTAATTTTTACACAGCCGGTACCGAAATCCATTTCTACGTATTCGTCAGCAATAATCGGGATTTCGCGGTTGACGAGGGGGAGAATGACCATCTTGCCAACCAAGTGCTTGTAACGGTCATCATCCGGGTGAACGGCTACAGCACTGTCACCGAGCATAGTTTCCGGGCGTGTAGTTGCGATGGTCAGAAATTCATCAGAGTCCTTAATCGGGTATTTGATATGCCAAAAATGGCCGGCTTTCTCTGAATATTCTACTTCAGCATCGGAGAGAGCGGTTGTACATTTCGGGCACCAGTTTATTATACGGCTACCTTTATAGATAAGTCCTTTTTCGTAAAGACGGACAAACACTTCTCTTACGGCTCGCGCGCAAATGTCATCCATAGTAAAGCGTGAGCGGTCCCAATCGCAAGATGAACCGAGACGCTTCTGCTGTTCAACTATACGGTTGCCAAATTTGTTTTTCCAGTCCCAAACGCGCTCTAAGAATTTTTCACGGCCTAAGTCATAACGCGTAAGACCTTCGCCGCGGAGAGCTTCTTCTACTTTTATCTGAGTTGCAATTCCTGCATGGTCTGTTCCCGGAAGCCACAGTGCACTGTAACCCTGCATACGCTTTACGCGGGTGAGGATGTCCTGCAAAGTAGAGTCAAACGCGTGACCAAGATGGAGTTGGCCTGTGACGTTTGGTGGGGGCATAACGATTGAAAAAGGTTTTTTGCTTTCGTCCACTTCGGCGTGGAAATAACCTTTTTCCTCCCATGTTTTATAAAGGCGCGATTCAACGCTTTTCGGATCATATACTTTATCAAGTTGTTTTGCCATTATTTGTTTCCTCCTGTGTATATAATAAAACGCCCCATGCATACGCATGGGGCGAAAAAATCCGCGGTACCACCCAAATTGATTTAAAAAATCCACTTAATTAACGGATAACGGCCGCTTGCCGGAAGCGCTTAATTGGAGAGATGACTCCTTTAGGTGCTTCTGCATCGGGAGAGACGAGCCCAACACCACATCTGCCGGAATTTCAGCGTACATCCGACTCTCTGTTGATGCTTACATGCCGGGTTTAAGCTCCGTCACAGCATTTTAATATACGCTAATTAATATACAGTATATGAGCGCAATTGTCAAGTGTAATAATTATTTTTTGGTTAAATTTACGCGAATATGTCCTTCGGATAGGGTGATTGATTCTATTTTCTTTCCATCATTGCTTATCAGGCTGTTAATTGCACTATTTATACTTATTTCAAGCTCGCTAGGAAACATTGTTGTAGTGAGTTCTATGTTGTTTACAGTGATTGACTGAGGAGTTAAGATTAATAGCCCTTCTTTTGAGTCCACGGCCAGACTCAGATTTAAAGACATTGGGACTGAGTCTGGAAGAAAATTTGTTATAAGCTTTACATAGGATGGAATGTTTTTTGCTTTGTTATTTATAAATTCAGTAAGAGTATCCCGCTGCATCACGCAGTCTATTTTTATTTCGCTGTCCTCTGATATGTGTACCACCAAATTTGAAAAAGGGATATCTTCAGGCAGGTTATCAATTACAAGGCGCGTTATTATAGCGTCATTTAATTCCAAAACAGAGTAGTTTTCCTTGTTTTCTTTTGGTTGGATTGCTGGCTTTTGAGCAAGAGATGTTTTCTTGTCCGTTATACTGCGCATAAAGATAGCTGAAAGCAAAAGAAAAACACACCCGAAAGAGGTGATAAAAAGGATTGAAGGCTTACTTTTAAAGGAAAAGATTTTCATTATTACTCCCTCACAATCAAGTGTTAGATAGCTTTTAAATTGTATTCATGAAGACCTCGGAAAATGCGCAATAATTATTTTATGATTTGACACCAACTTTCAACATTTTATTACCGCTTATGTCTATATAATAATAACGGTAGGTGGTGCTTCAGTGCTTCATATTGTGTACATAGATGTCCTATTTTTTGTGAATTTAATTATTAATTATCTGATTCTTTTTGCAGTTGGAAAGCTGACCGGTGTTGTAATACATCGGATATTTATTTTAGTCGCAGCAGCAGTAGGGGCTGCATATTGCTGTGCAGCGTATTTATTTGATATGCGCCTTATGTGGGCACTTGTTGCAAAAGTAGTAATAGGCGGTGTTATGGTTGTTATTGCCTATGGAGTTAATAGGAAGTTTTTGCGATTGTTTTTGAGCTTTTGTGGTGTGTCGTTTGCTTTTGGTGGTTGCGTTTTTGCGTTTTTTCTGCTAACGGATGGTGCCGGCGGGATTATAAATGTTAAAAATGGGGTTTACTATCTTAAAGTATCACTTTCTACGCTTTTGATTTCGGCGGGGGGCTGTTATATTCTTATAAATTTAGTCTTTACGCGTTGCACAGCCAAAGGAAAAGGGCGGGGCATATGCGAAGTACATATCAGACATATGGAAAAGGAAATACGGTTTCAAGCGATTGTTGACAGCGGAAATCACCTTAGTGATCCGTTGACAAACCGACGAGTGGTTATAGTTGAATATGAAAGAATAAGAGAAGTGATGTCAAGAGAAGCGGCGGATATACTTGATGAGGCATCGCCGCAAGAGTTTCCGCTGTGTATTGATAAACTCCCGAGTAATTACAAATTCAGGCTGCTTCCGTATAAGACCGTCGGATGTGAGCTTGATATGCTTTTGGCATTTAAGCCTGATAAGGTTACTATTGACGGAGTGGACGAAAAAGGGATTCTTGTTGCCATATGTTCAAACCGTATATCTGACGGCGGAGTGTATAATGCAATAGTAAGTGATGCGGCATAATAACCGGGAGGAGTAGTAAAATGAAAAAAACAATAAATAAATTCAGGCGCGTTATATATATAAAAGTGTTAAAGATACTGGTTAAGCTGGGGATAAAAGAACCTGCGCATTTGTATTATATTTGCGGTAATGATACGCTTCCGCCGCCTCTGTCACAGGAGGAGGAAGCGTATTTGATAAGCTCGCTCGGTCAGGGCGAAGAGGCGGTTAAAAAGATGCTTATTGAGCATAACCTAAGATTGGTTGTGTACATTGCGCGCAGATTTGAAAACACCGGCATTTGCATAGAAGATTTGATTTCTATAGGAACGATTGGGCTTATAAAGGCTATTAATACATATAAACCGGATAAAAACATAAAGCTTGCCACATATGCGTCCAGATGCATTGAAAATGAGATATTGATGTATTTGCGCAAAAACTCCGGACAAAAAACCGAAGTGTCATTTGATGAGCCGTTAAACACGGATTGGGACGGCAATGAATTACTGCTGTCGGACATTTTGGGGACGGATGCGGACAGCGTTATGCGACCTATAGAAGATGATGTGGATAGGGAGCTTTTACGCAATGCTATGGAAAAGTTATCACCCAGAGAGAAAACGATTATTTCAATGCGCTTTGGTCTGTCGGGTAAGGATGAAAAAACCCAAAAAGAGGTAGCGGATATTCTGGGGATTTCGCAATCGTATATTTCGAGGTTGGAAAAGAGGATTATAGGTAGACTGAAAAAAGAAATATTAAAGAATATACAGTAAAAAAATCCGGACAGAATGGATTAGTTCTGCCCGGATTTTTTATATTTGTTTTTTAATTTTGTCAATCGCACTTTTTTCGAGACGGCTTACCTGCGCTTGGCTTATTCCTATTTCGCTTGCGACTTCCATTTGCGTTTTACCGTCATAAAAGCGCAGTGAAAGAATGTGACGTTCACGTTCGCCGAGGCGGGCAACAGCCTCTTTTAAAGCTATGCGTTCGAGCCAGTTTTCGTCCGTGTTTTTATGGTCTCCGACTTGGTCCATGACGCAAATTGTATCACCTGCGGAATCTGAATAGACCGGATCGTAAAGAGATACCGGATCCATGATTGCGTCAAGGGCAAAAACTACATCTTCTTGCTTCATATCCATTGCTTTTGCTATTTGCTCAACAGTCGGTTCGCGTTGGTTTTCATTGGTTAGGCGTTCTTTGGTTTGGAGAGCGCGGTATGCTATATCGCGCATTGAGCGCGAGACGCGTATTGCACTGTTATCTCTTAAGTATCTTCGGATTTCGCCGATTATCATTGGCACTGCATAGGTGGAAAGGCGAACGTTAAGAGTTATATCAAAATTATCTATTGCTTTTACTAGACCTACACAACCTACCTGAAAAAGGTCATCCACCATTTCGCCACGATTGGAAAAGCGCTGAATGACGCTTAAAACCAGGCGCAGATTTCCGGATATAAGTTCTTCTCGCGCGGATGCATCTCCTTCTTTGTATTTTCTCAGAAGCTCGACAATTTTATCGTTTGAAAGGACTTTTAACTTTGATGTGTTAACTCCGCAAATTTCAACCTTAGTCTGCATCCGTAAAATCCCCCTGAAGGTGTTTAATTATAGTAATTAAATTATTTCCGAAACAGACGCATTTCATACCGTGGTTGCAAATTGTAATATACTGGTAAAATAATAAGGCTGCATTTTTGCAGCCTTATTATATAATGAAATTATTTACATTCCGGGAGACTCGCAGCCGCAACGGACTGGCCTACGCGGCGTGAGGACTCATCCGGTAGCTCAAGTGTGAGTTTTTCTTTGAGTTCAGGGTATTCTTCGCTTAGAACTTTGTTTGCATATTCGATGATGAGATTTCCACCGTCACCTGACATTACACGACCGAGTAGGAGAACATGCTTCATGTCATAGAGTTCGGAGTACCATGCCAGTGAGTGGCCGAGGTAAACACCGATTGAACGGTATACTGATGCAGCGCGCGGGTCCTTTTCAGCCATGAGTTTTTGAGTAACTTTAAGCTTTTCTGCAGGGGTTGCATTTTCATCCAATTCTATACCTGCTATTGGAGCGAGCTTATTTACGCCGTCCTGCGAGAAGTACTTAACACCGCAGCCACAGTCGCCGGACCACTCATCGACCATTGCAGTTTTGCAAAGGTCAACAGGGGCAAATGCAAGTTCGTTAAGCCATCCGGTTATGTTGCCGGCACCATCGACGAAGCCTGCAGCCTCACTGGTACCCATTGCTATACCGAGTACGTTGTTGTCCTTTAAATTCATTGCGCCGGCGAGAGCGGTTACGTCACCGTCATTTGCGACAACCAGGGGAACGTCACCTATTTCTTTTGCAGCACGGATATATATATCCTTTACCTTTGCATCAAAGTCTTCTTTTGAAACCTTTAAGAAAAGGGAAGCGAGCATTGTACGATTATTTACATATATACCTGCAGAGCTTACGCCTATACCGTCAACTCTAGGCATTTTTGCCGCTGCACTTTTCATTGCGGCTACGATTCCGTCAAAGTGGTAATCAGGGTCAGAAGTTGTTTTCGGATGCCATACTACTTCCTCGCTCCAAATTGCTTCACCGTCAACAACTGCGGATACTTTGCGGTCACTTCCGCCTGCGTCAAAGCCTATGCGGCAACCGTTTAAATGGCGACCAACGCTTTTGGATTCATTATTCGAAGCGGGGACTTCATCGAGAGAGCAGGAAATAACCTCAAATTCTTTTTCGTAAATCTGAGTCATGTTAATGCGGTCAAAATCACGAGCGCCGCCGGGGGTATATGCGTCTTTTATCGCGTTGATGATTTTATCATCACCAGCTAAATAGATACGGAAACCGCCGCATGACCAAAGAACATTTTTTATAAAACGCTCTACATATGTAAAATCTGCCTCATACATTTCATCGGTTCCGTGAATGTATAAGTCAAACGCTGCTACCTGATTGTTTTCGCGCTCTACAGCCACTTTAAATAGCTTGCCGTTATCGCCGACGCTTTCCTTGAAAGCACGGCTGAATTTTGCAAGAGGGATAAAACCCGGGTCGAGCTCGGGTGTGTTTTTGATTTGAAGATTTAAACCTAAGAAATTCATTTTAGCAAATGCTCCTTTATTTATAATATTATTTTTATTATACAAAAAAAATCAAAAAAATGGAATAAAAATTTTATAATTACTTTTTATTGCCGTTTAAAAAATCAATTGAGTTTTCAACGGCATATTTTTGCGAATCACCGAGGGGGATGTTTGTAAAGCGGTGGTCAAAGCTTTTGCAGAAGGCAGAGACATCTTCGCTTAAAGATTTAGCCCTTTTTCTTGCGGCACTCATATGATCGGATAAAAAGGCCGGGATACTTTTTTTATCAAGCTCTTTTTTTGCGTGGTCAATAAGCTCAGCTAAGTGGTGGATGCAGAAAAAATCCTGATTCTGCGTTTTATTTCGAAATTCTGCATCTGTGCGCCAAAGATAAATTATATTTCTGTAATACTTCTCCATACGCTCATGAAGCTGATTGCATACAAAGCATTCGTCTGATGCACTTTTGAGAGCGGAAGAAATGTTTTCTAAATCTTTTTTATTGAGCCTTGATGTATCCTCCGGCAGGCATTTGTCACACAGCTCGTTTAAATAGCTCTCAAGCATGAGTGCTAAGCTTAAGCGTTTTTTTACCGTGAGCATAAGCTTGAAATGTGAGGGACAGAAGCCAACTTTGTTGGTTTCCATGCGAACATCCGGCTCCATCATCGCAGCCCCCATTATGTACTCGACGGATGTTTCCTCTAAATCGTCTTCCAGACAACATATCGGGCAACCGTCTAATTTGTCATATGCTTCGTTTATTGGTATGGTGTAAATTGTTTCCTTCATATTGCACCTCGGTGAGAAAAAGTGTACAATAATTATTGTATCAGGAAAATGAAAAATACGCAATGTAAAAGTTTTAAGGAGCGGTCTTGGGAATGAAAATAATAAGAGACGGAATGACTGTATTCATTGAGAAAACCGAGGATTTTTCATCGGAATTAATTTTTGAGTGCGGACAAGCATTTAGATGGAAAAAAACAAATGACGGTGCGTATATAGGAATTGCAAAGGGTGCGCCTTTGAAGGTTGAGGAAGAAGAGGGAAGAGTTGTATTCAAATGCGCGAATGAAACGGATTTTGATAATATATGGTGCTCATATTTTGATTTAGAACGCGAGTATGGTGTGATACGCGGTGGATTATCGGATAATTTAAAGCTTGCACCTGCTATTGAGTATGGCAGGGGAATACGCATTTTGCGGCAGGATTTTTGGGAGGCACTGTGTTCTTTTATAATTTCACAGTGTAATAATATCCCACGTATAAAAGGTATAATTGACAGCCTGTGCCGAAATTTCGGTGAAAGAATATGCTTTTATGGCGAAGTGTTGTATACTTTTCCTGAGGCCTCTAAAATTGCATCTCTTGGCGAGGATGAGCTCGGTGTTATACGTTCGGGATATCGTGCCAAGTATTTAATTTCTGCCGCGCGGGCGATGGTTTCAGGTGAGCTTTTCGGAATAGAAACCTTGGGCACAGATGATGCGCGGAAAAAGCTGATGTCGCTTCAGGGAGTGGGCAGAAAAGTTGCTGATTGCGTGTTGCTCTACGGACTTGGTCGTATGGAAGTTTATCCGGTGGATGTGTGGATGAGGCGCGTTGCAGAGGAGTTTTTTGGTGATACTAAGTTTGACGGTACATGCTTCGGTGAATACGCGGGATTGGCTCAACAGTATTTATTCCACTACATAAGGGGACTCAACAGAAAAAGTGAATAAAAAAACGCTGTGGAATTTCCACAGCGTTTTTCTATTCATATTTAGCGTGGGATTAATACATTCCCATGTCGCCGCCCATGCCGGGAGCAGCAGGAGCTGCAGCTACGGGCTCTTTCTTGTCGGTTACAAGGCTTTCGGTGGTGAGAACCATGCTTGCGATGGATGCAGCGTTCTCAAGCGCACTTCTGGTAACCTTTGCCGGGTCAACAATGCCGGCTTTAATCATATCGGTATACTTATCGTTAAGAGCGTCGTATCCGTAACCGCTGCGGCGGCTGGATTTAACCTTCTCAAGAACTACAGAACCGTCAACACCTGCGTTTGCAGCAATCTGCTTAACCGGCTCTTCCAAAGCCTTAGCGATAATCTTAACACCGGTCTTCTCGTCGCCGTCAACCTTCGGGAGAAGTTTTTCAACAGCAGAAATGGTGTTTACAAAGATTGTGCCACCACCGGATACGATACCTTCTTCAACTGCAGCGCGAGTTGCGTTGAGAGCGTCCTCGATGCGGAGCTTCTGCTCTTTCATTTCTACTTCGGTAGCTGCGCCGACTTTAATTACAGCAACACCGCCGGAGAGCTTTGCCAGGCGTTCCTGAAGCTTTTCTCTGTCAAAGTCAGAGGTGGTGATTTCAATCTGTGAGCGGATCTGACCGATTCTTGCCTTAATTTCGGAAGTATCGCCTGCCCCATCAACGATAATGGTGTTTTCTTTCTGAATCTTAACCTGACGTGCATGACCGAGCTGGTCGATAGTGGTTTCCTTAAGGTCCATACCGAGCTCGTCAGAGATTACCTGGCCACCGGTCAGGATAGCAATATCCTTGAGCATTTCTTTGCGGCGGTCGCCAAAGCCCGGAGCCTTAACGCCTACGCATACGAAGGTGCCACGCAGCTTGTTGACAAGCAGGGTAGCCAGAGCTTCGCCTTCGATGTCTTCAGCGATGATGACAAGCTTCTTGCCGTTCTGAACAATCTGCTCGAGGAGCGGAAGGATTTCCTGAATGTTGGAAATCTTCTTATCAGTGATGAGAATGTTAGCGTCGTCAATAACAGCTTCCATTTTCTCAGTATCAGTGCACATGTACGGAGAGATGTATCCGCGGTCAAACTGCATTCCTTCAACAGTTTCGAGATAAGTCTCAGCGGTTTTGGACTCTTCAACGGTGATAACGCCGTCAGCAGAAACCTTATCCATAGCATCAGCGATAAGCTGACCTACGGTTTCGCTGCCGGAAGAGATAGCAGCAACACGAGCAATGTCAGCAGAGCCGGCGACCGGCTGAGCTGAAGCTTTTACCGCCTCAATTGCAGCTTCGGTTGCTTTTGCAATACCCTTTCTCATAATCATCGGGTTTGCACCTGCTGCTACGTTCTTCATGCCTTCGCGGATGATGGCCTGAGCGAGCAGGGTAGCGGTTGTGGTACCGTCACCTGCTACGTCGTTTGTCTTGGTAGCAACTTCTTTAACGAGCTGTGCGCCCATGTTTTCAAAAGCGTCATCAAGCTCAATGTCCTTTGCGATGGTAACACCGTCATTGGTTACGAGGGGAGCGCCGAATTTCTTATCGAGAACTACGTTGCGTCCCTTGGGGCCCATGGTTACCTTTACGGTATCGGCAAGGGCATTGATGCCGCGCTCAAGAGCTCTGCGAGCGTCTTCGCCAAATTTAATTTCTTTAGACATAATCTATTCCTCCAAATACTTGTTTAAAAGAGATTTTATTCAACTACTGCGAGAATGTCATTCTGACGTACGATGGTGAGTTCATCACCGTCAATTTTAACCTCGGTACCCGAGTACTTGCTAGTGATAACCTTATCTCCAACCTTAACGTGCATGGTAACTTCCTTGCCGTCAACAACTCCGCCGGGGCCTACTGCGATAACTTCAGCGACCTGAGGCTTCTCTTTTGCTGCACCTGCAAGAATGATGCCACTCTTGGTGGTTTCTTCAGCTTCGACCATCTTGATAATTACACGGTCTGCTAAGGGTTTGAGTTTCATAATAATATCCTCCTTGAAAGATTATATACTGTAACGTGATTTAGCACTCGAAAAGCGAGAGTGCTAATTTCAAATAATATAATAAGAGAAAATTGCCATTTCTGCAAGTTGTAAGTTTTTCAAAAAAAGATTAAAACAAGCAATAATCGGCGTTAGGCTGAAATATCCCGCTAGATGTACATTTTTCTTTCGTTTTCTTTAAAATACTTTGCTTTTTACATTTTTCATAAAAAGTTAATAAATCAATTGTACATAAATAATTCGCACTTGATCATGCCGTTGTATAATTTACGACGTTTTGCGGCACGCTTTCCGTAGAAACGTTCAAATTCGGGCTCGGAGGTTATTACGTAACTTTTCCATTGCGGATAGTTGCGCATGACTTTTCCAAAACCGCGGTAAAGCTCCTGTGCGGCTTGTTGGTCGAGCAGACGTTCGCCGTAAGGCGGATTGGTAAGTATAATTCCGCTTTCTGCAGGGGGAGTGAAAGTGCATGCATTTGCTTTTTCAAAATTAATATATTGTGCTACCCCCGCCTTGAGTGCATTTGAACGAGCTATATCCAAAACTGAAGAGTCGGTGTCACCGCCACGAAGAGAGAAAGGACGGTCAAACATTTTTTCCTTTGCTTCGGTACGAAGTTCTTTCCATGCCTGAGGTGGTAGCAGGTTCCATTTTTCTGCAGCGAAATGGCGGTAAAGTCCCGGGGCGCGGTTTTGGGCAATCATTGCCGCTTCTATCAATATAGTACCGGAACCACAGAAGGGATCACAAAACACTTCTCTACCGCGATAATGGGTTAGTTCGACCATGGCGGCGGCTAATGTTTCTCTTAACGGCGCACCGCCTGAGACCGCGCGGTATCCGCGCTTATGGAGACCTGCGCCGCTTGTGTCAAGATAAAGCGTTGCAATGTCTTTCATAATTGAAAACTGAATCTGATATTTACTGCCGGTTTCTTCGAACCAAGATAAATGGTAATGGCGTTTTAATCTTTCTACTACGGCTTTCTTTATAATACTTTGGCAGTCGGGAACCGAGTGCAACTGAGAATGCAGAGCGTGGCCTTTTACCGGGAATTCGCCATCTTTCGTGATAAAGCTCTCCCATGCGTGTTCAAGGACGTTATCCAAAAGCTCTGTAAAGCTGCGCGCAGGGAATTCGCCAAGCTTTATCAATACTCGCTCTCCGGAGCGCACCCATAGATTTGCGCGCGCCATATCTCTTATGTTGCCCGAAAACTGAACACGGCCATTTTCAACCGATATATTATTCATATTCAGGCGCTTTAATTGATTACCTACAACTGATTCAACGCCGAAAAGGCAAGGAATTGTATAATTTAGTTGCTCCATTTTAAGTGTTTTCTCCTTTGGTGTATCTTCAAAACATCAGCCGCCGTTTAGCGTTTTGTAAACAGCGGCTGATTGATGCCGATGAATGAGCAATCGTGGGTTATTCTCCGATATGAGAAGTGTTAGCGTTATTGGAATTAGAAGCATCAGATGAAGAATTTGAATTATTGTTATTCTGTGAAGTGTTACCGTTATCAGAGTCTGAATTGGTTGCGCTTTCATCGGAAGTGACGTTGTCGGATGTTTCGTCTTCGTAAATAAAGTCTGAGTTTTCACTGTTTGAATCCGAAGAGCTGTCCCAATCATCGTCTGAATTTTCAGAGTCTTCATCCGGTTTAGGTTGGGGAGCGGTCAGATGTGCAGAACACAAGCTGTTGTAAGGAGGTGATCCGGCAGCGGTATAGTAGTGACCTTCAGCGGGAGCTGCGAGTGTTCCATCTTCGTTATAACTTCGTATTGTATACTGTTCGTCTCCTAAAGTTATTCCTGAGATAGGGAAGGTGCGCTGCAAATCTAATAGCCCCACAGTTTTTAAGTTCGATTCCGGACAGAACCGGGTTGCAAGCTGATTTGTTGTACTGTCAACCTGAACCTCTTTATGGACATCGCAGCGTTTTTTCGGCACATCATCCTTGTGGAAGTATCCGGATATGACACGTGAGCCACGCGGGTCAAGCGAACAAGCTTCGGTTGGTAAAAGGCCACTGCAGGAGCAGACATTTACATATTTAAAATCATCTGCTTCAAAAAAGTTCTTGTTTTCAAGTCCTGAGTGAATTTCGTTCATGACCTTTTTCCAAACTGTAAGCGCGGGAGAGAGTGATTTGGAGATTTGTTTTGGTTTATCGTAGCCAAACCAAACCGCGCCGCAGTAATACGGTGTATAGCCCACAAACCAACGGTCCTTGTCATCATCTGTAGTACCGGTTTTAGCCGCTGCGGGCATACCGCCGTTTAATTTTGCGTATACGCCGGTGCCTTGGGTGACAACTTTCTGGAGCATATAATTCATATATGCAGCAGTTTTTTCGGACATTGCATCAATCACGGTTGAATTGTTTTCCAAAAGAACCTTGTTTTGATTATCCAATACTTTAGTATATGTTCGCGGTGTTGTATAGTTTCCTCTGTTTGGGAAGGTGGAATAGGCAGCTGCCATTTCGAGCACGGATACACCTTTGGTGAGTGCGCCGAGTGACAGAGGTGCCAAATTTATATCTTTCTCGCGGTTTAAGCTTGTGAAACCTAAATTTGCAGTCATGAAGTTGAAAGAACGCTCGGGAGTAAGGTCTACAAGTGTACGCATCGCAACCGTGTTGAGTGAGTCCTCAAGACCACTTAATATCGTCATGCGACCGGCATAAGTGCGTGATTCGTTTTTGGGATAAGAGGAGTTATTTAAAACTTTTATAGGTGCATCGTCAACCGGGCTTTGCGGATTAATAAGACCGTATTCAATTGCCGGTGCATAGACGGCAAGCGGTTTAATTGATGAACCGGGCTGGCGATAGCTGTTTGTAGCACGGTTTAATCCCCGGTTTAAAGTTTTCTCGCCGCGACCGCCTACAATTCCGAGGACATTTCCGCTATACGGATCCATAACAACCATTGCACATTCGGGTTGTACTGAGCCTTTATAGGTGGGGAAGTTACTTGCGTTTTTAAATACGTTATCCATAGCGCTCTGGATTTTTGGATCAATAGTTGCGTAGATTTTCAGTCCGCCTGAGTAAATCATCTTTTCGGCTACTTGGTAGGAATAGCCTTTCTCTTCCATAAGGTCAGATATTACATCCTCTATGACCTGGTCAACAAAATACGATTGCTTGCTTGTTATTTGCTCGGCTCTCTTTTCACGGGTAAATACCAGCTCTTGACCTATGGCTTCGTCATATTCTTCCTTGGTTATCTTTTTAAGCTCAAGCATTTTGTTGAGTATATTTACTTGGCGCTTTTTGTTGTTATCCGGATTTATAAATGGGTCATAGTATGTCGGAAGATTGGTGATACCTATAATAGAGGCACATTCAGCCAATGTAAGTTCCGAAACGTCCTTGTTAAAGTATACTTCTGCAGCGGTGCGCACACCGTAACAGCCTTGACCTAAGTATATAGTGTTGAGGTAAAGCTCAATAATATCGTCTTTGGTATGATGTCTCTCAATATATCGTGCACGCATTATTTCCTGAAGCTTGCGCTGCACGGTTGCTTGTTTATCACCGGTCAGGTTTTTTACAAGCTGCTGGGTTATAGTTGAACCGCCAAAATCGCTTCTCATTTTAAAGAATAGATTTACTGCAGCACCTGCAGTGCGGTACCAGTCAACACCCTTGTGATATTCAAAACGCTCATCTTCGATGGATATAGCCGCGTTCATCAAGTGCTTTGGCATTTCATTTAAGTCCGCCCAAGTACGGTTTTGAGTTGCAAAGAGCTGCTCAAGTTGGTGTTCGTTGCCGTCTGCATCTGTATAATAAACTACGGATGTGTAATTTAAATTCATAGTTTCGGCACCGATGTCAAGCTTGGAGTCGATGCTGGTTGTCATATACAATGCAAAAACACTGCCGCATATAAACATAGTACAAAGGGCAATCAATCCGACTGTTATGAGAAATAAGCGTATGGATTGATAGCGACGTGATTTGCGTTTTTTTCTTCTTGTTGAATGTCCGTTATTCAAAATAACAACACCTCCGAATGAAAAGAAATCCATGCTTTCAGAGCATTTGTTTCAGAAAATAATTCCGTACAAAATTAGTATGCAAATTTTCTCAAGTAACAGTATACCATAAATTTGATTATAAAGCTACCTAAAAAATAAAAGCCGTGTGAGTATAAAAGTAATTTCTTTGGGAAAATATATAATACAAAAGAGGAAAAAGCAGGTGGTTGGTTAATATGGATAATAGACGTGCAATAATTTCTGCATGCTGTTTGTTTAGCATGTTTGCGGTTCTGATAAGCGGAATAACATCTTTAAGAGATAATGCTGAGAAAGAAAAGGAAAACAAGGTTTATATAGTAAACAGCAGTACGGAGAATATCCCAAAAGCAGAGGAAAACGTAGGAGAAGAAAACGGATATTTGGTTAAAAGCCGGGATGGAAAGCTTGCCGTTTTTAATCCTGTAAATATGAAAGATCCTGTAAAAACGACTGAAATATATGTAGATTCACTCAGAAGGTATGACCAGGACTTGTTAGAGCAGGGAATAACCGTCTACGGTGAAGAGGCATTGAGTATGATTTTAGAGGATTTCGGAAGTTGAAAAAAAGCTGTTGCAGTAAAAACTGCAACAGCTTTTTATATCTTATGTAAATTATTCGCCTAAACGAGCATCAATTTCTTCTGCAAAGCGGTCAATATCTCCATTTTCCTTGAGGCGGATAATGGTTTCATTGATCTTCTCAAGAAGTTCAGTGTTGCCCTTCTTAACGCCGACAGCGTATTCCTCGGTCTCAAAAGCAGCTTCGTCATTGATACCCTTGATTCCGCCAAACTTCTCAATGAAGCGGTTAGCAGTGGGGGAGTCAATAACTACAGCGTCAAGGTTGCCGGCTTTGAGGTCCATAACAGCGTCAACACCCTTGGTGTAACGGTGGAGGTCGGATTCAAAGCCCATGTCAACGAGTGCGCTGTCACCGGTGTAACCGGTAACTACGCCGATTTTCTTGCCACGGAGAGATTCAACGTCTACAACGTCGGTATTGTCCTCGGGGACAAGGATTGTCTGAACAGCAACCCAGTACGGCTCACTAAAGTCAGCGTTTTCCAAACGGTCGGGTTTAACCGTCATACCCGCAAGAGCCATATCTGCCTTACCGGTAGCAACTGCTGCAAGGATAGACTCAAACTTCATGTTCTCAATCTTGAGCTCACAGCCGAGGTCCTTTGCAATTTCTGCGCCGATGAGAATGTCGATGCCGTCAAACTGGTCGACAACACCTGTGCCCTGGTCTGAAACGAACTCAAAGGGCGGGAATTCTGCGTTGGTTGCGAGGGTGATAACTTTCTTCTCGTCTGTTGAGGCTCCGCAAGCTGCCAGAACAAACAGTGTGGCGCAAGCCAGTGCGCCGGCGATAATGCGTTTGATTTTCATGGGTTTTACCTCCTGAAAAAATTATAATGTTTTAGAAACGCGCTTTAAGAAAGTGCGTGTTCTTTCGTGTTGGGGATTTGCAAAGAATTCGTTGGGGTGACCCTGCTCAAGGATTATGCCTTGGTCCATGAAAAGGACGCGGGAAGCGACTTCACGTGCAAATGCCATTTCGTGGGTTACAACCACCATCGTCATTCCGCCGTCTGCCAAGTCCTTCATTACTTCTAAAACTTCACCGACCATTTCAGGGTCAAGTGCGCTTGTGGGCTCATCAAAGAGCATTATATCCGGAGACATTGCCATCGCACGCACGATTGCAATGCGCTGCTTCTGACCGCCAGAGAGCTGATTTGGAAATGCATCTGCCTTATCGGATAAGTTTACTTTTTTTAGAAGTTCCAAAGCTTTTTCGTTGGCTTCTTCCTGAGAGCATTTTTTTGTTTTCACCGGAGCCAGGGTAATGTTTTCCATAACCGATAGGTGAGGGAAAAGATTAAACTGCTGAAATACCATGCCCATTTTCTGACGTATTTTATCAACATCTGCTTTGGGGTCCGTGATATTTTCACCTTCGACAAGAATTGTTCCGGAAGTGGGCTGCTCAAGTAAATTTAGACAGCGCAGGAAGGTACTTTTTCCTGAACCTGAAGGACCGATTACGACTACTTTTTCTCCCGGATAAATGTGCTCATCTATCCCTCTGAGAACCTGAAGGTCACCAAAGGATTTGCAAAGACCTGTTACTTCTATCATTTGTTTTGCCTCCTTTAGTGTTCGGACTTTTTAAGCCAACGCTCGAAACGACCGAGGGCCAATGTCAAAAGCTTGATTACAATATAATACACAATTGCAACTATGATTCGTGGTGCGAAGGGAGCATAAGTTATGCTCTGAACGATTTCGCTTGCGCGGTTTAAATCCTCCATGGCGATAAAGCCTACGATAGCGGTTTCCTTTACAAGCATGATAAACTCATTTACGAGTGCGGGTAATATGTTTTTGACCGCTTGCGGGAGAATGATAAAAATCATTGTTTGCGATGAACTAAGACCGAGAGAACGACCGGCCTCTGTCTGACCTTTGTCAATAGATTCAAGGCCTGCGCGGAAGATTTCCGAAATATACGCGCCGCTGTTTAAGCCGAATGCGATGAGAGCAATTATAAACTTATCGATATTAACCGATGCAAACACTACAAAGTAAATAAGTGTAAGCTGTACTACTGACGGTGTACCGCGTATAACATCAACATATATGTAACCGATTGCGCGGAATAGTTTAAAACGAGATCTACGCAGGAAAGTTGCCACAAAACCTAAAAGAATACCGCAGGCAATAGCGGCAAGGGATAAAAGAATGGTAGTTTTTAAACCACTTAAATAATATAAATACCGAGAACCTTTTACAAGGTTCTGATATATGCTAGTCCATAAAATATCCAAGCTGTCAGCTCCTATTCATTAGTTATATAAAATGTATAACTTAGTATAATGGATTATTAACAATTAGTCAATATTTATCTTTGGCCTGCAATTGACAACGAAGATACAATTATATATACTAATTGTAGAGAAATTTTTGGAGGTTAAGTCATGAAGAACATTTTGGTAACCGGCGGTACAGGGTTTATAGGAAGCCATACTTGCGTAGAACTTATTGAGAATAAATATAACGTAATAATTATAGATAATTTGTCCAATTCAGAGATTGGTGTTTTGGATAAAATTAAAGAAATAACCGGCGTAAAACCAAAATTCTATCAGGATGACTTACTCGACGAAAGTGCAGTTAAAAAGATTTTTGATGAAAACAAGATTGATGCGGTAATACATTTTGCAGGACTTAAGGCGGTAGGCGAATCAGTTGCAAAACCGATTGAGTATTATCATAATAATATTGTAGGAACTCTCAATCTTTGCCGAGTAATGCGCGAGGCCGGATGCAAAAAGCTTGTGTTCTCGTCATCGGCAACGGTTTATGGAATGCACAATACAGTACCGTTTCGTGAGGATTCATCCCTTTCGGCAACAAATCCTTACGGATATACAAAGCTTATGCAGGAGCAAATGTTTACCGATATATGCAATTCAGATGCTGAGTGGAGCGTGGTTCTTCTACGTTACTTTAATCCTATCGGCGCTCATCAGAGTGGTCTTATAGGCGAGAATCCGTCAGGGATTCCGAATAACTTGGTACCGTATGTAGCACGCGTAGCGGTGGGTAAGCTTCCGCATTTGAACGTCTTTGGTGGAGATTATGATACACATGACGGAACCGGAGTACGTGATTACATACATGTGGTGGATTTGGCACAGGGGCATTTGAGAGCTCTTGAATATGCATTTGAAAACTCAGGTGCTGAGGCGATAAACTTAGGTACCGGAAAAGGTTCAAGCGTTTTGGATGTCCTGAACGCTTATGAAAAGGCGTGCGGAAAAGAAATTGCCAGAAAGATTGTTGAGAGACGCCCCGGTGACATCGCATCATGTTATGCGGATACCGAGAAGGCACAAAGACTTCTTAACTGGAAAGCTAAATACGATATTTCAGACATGTGCCGCGACAGTTGGAACTTTATGATAAAACAAGGATAAAAAATAAATTAAACGGTGAGGGGAGACCTCACCGCTTTTTATGTTAAGCTTGGAATTATTTTTTCTCGAACTCATATTTGAGCTTTTCCAATGCTCTTTTTTCAATACGGGAAACATAGCTTCTGGAAATACCGCATTTATCAGCAACTTCGCGCTGCGTCATAGGTTGCATATCATACATTCCGTACCGCATAGCTATTATTTTTCTTTCCCTTTCATCCAGGCATACAGAAACGAGTCTGTGTATTTTTTCTTCCGAGTCTAAATTTTCTACTCGCTCAAGCAGATTATCGTCTGAGCTTATAACATCCATAAGCGCAAGGGAATTTCCTTCCTTGTCCGTATCAATTGAATCTGAAAGTGAGACCTCGGTTGCTAATCTGCGTGCGGCACGAAAATGCATAAGAATTTCGTTTTCTATACAGCGCGCGGCATATGTGGCAAGCCGTGTTCCTTTAGCGGCTTTAAATGTGTTTATCCCTTTTATCAAACCAATTGTTCCTATGGAAATCAAATCATCCTGTTCTTGTGTAGAAGTATAATACTTTTTTATAACGTGCGCTACAAGTCTTAAATTATGCTCTATGAGTATATTTCGAGCATCAATATCACCTTTTGAAAACCTATCTAAGTATTCTCTTTCTTCTTTTGCAGATAATGGCCTTGGAAAAGACCCTGAAGAAATACGCAAAATAAAATACATTCCGTTAACAAGAGCAAACGTCAGCGCTGACAAGCCGAACACGTTTACACACCTCCGAAAGCAGATTATTATATTCTACGCACAAATGGGTATTTATTGCATGTCTTATAAAACTCACGGACTGGCATAGCATATGCTTTAGATATAATCTTTTCTTTTTATGGGTAAAACTGAAAATATAATTGTTGTAAATTTCACATTAATTTGATATAATAATTTGTATCTGTATCGAAATTTGCTTGATGGCATATGAAAGGGTTAGGAACATGAATAAACGTTTGGCGCGGATGCTTGAGCCAAGATTCAGGCTTTGTTTTGTAAGCTTAATAATTTTTGCTGTTGTATCCCTGTTCTTTCAGCCGATTGTAGCCGGAGTTGAGTTTGTTCTTATTCTGATTGTTTATCTGCAATTTCGGCGTGCAACATACAAGAGAAACCGAGAGGTTTTGCAGTATGTGGAAAGTATGATGTACGATGTTGACGTTGCGACAAACGATTCGATGATTAACTTTCCGATGCCTATGGCGATACTTAAGTTGGATACAAATGAGATTATATGGTATAACAATCAGTTTATGGCGATGACGGACAAGCAAGAGCGAGTTTTTGAAACTCATATGCGGGATGTCATGCCTGATTTTGATATACACTGGGCACTTGAAGGAAAAAGTATGTGTCCGACCGAGCAGAAGATAGGGGACAGATACTATAACGTGTTCGGGAATATGGTACGTTCCGGTGATGCAGCAGGTATACTGATAACTCTATATTGGGTAGAGGTAACTGATCATGTTAAGCTGCTTGAAGAATTTCAACGTACACGCCAGATAGTTTCTCTTTTAGTTATTGATAACTACGAAGAGCTTATGAAAGGTGTTGATGAGTCACGTCGCTCAACTATATTGGCGGAGATTGACTCTAAGATAAGAAGATGGATAGAGCCGTGCCACGGTATCCTTTTTAAATTGGAGCGTGACCGTTATATATTCATTTTTGAAGAACAATATTTGAGTAAATTCCGAGATAACAAGTTTTCTGTTCTGGAAGATGTTCGCGAAGTGGAAAGTAGCAACGGTCTGCGCGCAACGATGAGTTTGGGAATAGGTAAGGATGGCAAAGATTTTGATGAGAGCTATAAATTTGCTCAGCTTGCTATTGATATGTCCCTATCTCGCGGTGGCGACCAGGCGGTTGTAAGAAATAAATTTAACTTTGAGTTTTTTGGCGGACATTCAAAAGAGCTTGAAAAGCGCACGAAGGTTAAATCTCGTGTTATGGCAAATTCTCTTGCAGAGCTTATAAAAGATGCGTCAAGCGTAGTTATCATGGGGCATAAGAACTCGGATAATGACAGCATAGGAGCAGCTGTAGGACTCATGTGCATCGTACGCAAATATGGGAAGCAGGGTAATATTGTTCTAAATAAACAGGACAATACCGCTGATTCGCTATATAAAAAAATCAAGGCAGAAGCGGTTTATGAAAATGTATTTGTATCTGCTGAGGATGCTATGCTTGATGCGGACAGAAATACGTTGCTGATAGTTGTCGATACCAATCGACCGCAGTATGTAGAATCTCCATCACTTCTTGAGTCTGTAAATAAAGTTGCGGTTATTGACCACCACAGACGTGCCGCGGAATATATAGAAAATGCGGTTTTGAATTTTCATGAGCCGTATGCTTCTTCAACGTGTGAACTCGTAAGTGAACTTTTGCAGTATCTTGTTGAAACGCCGGATGTTTTAAAATGCGAGGCTGAAGCACTGCTTGCGGGAATAGTTTTGGATACAAAGAATTTTACTTTGAAAACCGGTGTGCGTACATTTGAAGCTGCAGCATTTTTAAGGCGCGCAGGTGCGGATACGGTTGAGATAAAAAGGCTGTTCCAAAACGATTTAACATCATACGTAAACCGTGCAGATATAGTGAAAATGGCGCAGATGCATAACGAAAATATAGCCATTGCAGCATATAACGGAGAGAGTGACAGAATCACCGCAGCGCAGGCGGCTGATGAGCTGTTAAACATAACAAAGGTTCAAGCATCATTTGTCATATACAAGGCTAAAGACTTGGTATGTATATCCGCGCGCTCACTCGGTAATATCAACGTTCAGATTATTTTAGAGAAACTGGGTGGCGGAGGGCATCTGGCTACTGCTGGTGCACAGATAAAAGATACTACAGTAGATGAAGTATATGAAAAGCTAATTCAGGCAATCCATGAGGTTGTCGACGAGGAATAAACAGGAGGAAAAACTGATGAAAGTAATTTTACAGGCAGATGTTAAAGGGCAAGGAAAGAAGGGGCAGATTATAAATGTGTCTGACGGATATGCGAGAAATTTTCTTTTCCCTAAAAAATTAGCGGTCGAAGCCAGTGCTGATAATTTAAATGCGGCAAAGCT
>JAZRUF010000077.1:0-14214 GCA_045652405.1 Eubacteriales bacterium
TACCAGTTATCGCATCCGGCGGATGTGGAAAGCTTGAGGATTTCCCGCCGGTCTTTAACGAAGGTCATGCGGATGCTGCGCTTGCCGAGAGCATCTTTCACTTCGGTGAGCTGACTGTTCCGCAGGTTAAGGATTATCTGCGTGGGCAAAATATCCCGGTTCGTATATAAGAGGTATTAAAAAACATGGAACTTAAAAAATATTTTAAGAAAAGCGAGCTTGTTCCGGTTATCGTTCAGCATATTGATACCGGTGACGTGCTGATGCTTGGATATGCAAACGAGGAGGCACTTCGGCTTACGCTTGAAACCGGAACTGTTTGGTTCTTCAGCCGCAGTAGGCAAAAGCTTTGGAATAAAGGTGAAACCTCAGGTAATTTCCTTTTTGTTCGCGAGATTTGGGGCGGTTGCGATGATGATACGATTCTCATAAAAGCACTTCCGAAGGGACCTACGTGTCATACCGGGCGCGACTCGTGCTTTTTCAATGAAATTGAATTTGATAAGTCCAAAGAAAGGGGATAATTATGGATAATATAATGAAAGGTCTCTACGACGTAGTTGTAGAAAGAAAGGCTAACCCGCAAGAAGGGTCATACACATGCTACCTTTTTGAAAAGGGGCTGGATAAAATCTTAAAAAAAGTCGGCGAAGAATGTGCAGAGACTATTATTGCGGCAAAAAATGCGGATAAGGATGAACTTAGTAACGAGGTGTGCGACCTTATATACCACTTGATGGTTATGATGGTTGAAAGCGGTGTTGCAATTGAGGATATAATGGCTATCCTTGATGCACGTCGCGCAAAAATCGGTAATCTCAAGGTTATGCGCCAGACTGATAAGGAAACCTGATATGGGCGGAATAATTTTAAAATGCCCGGTATGCGGCAAACCTATGGAAGAGAGTGGAAGAGCATTTGCGTGCCCGAACAGACACAGCTTTGACCGTGCAGCTTCAGGGTATGTGAATTTGATTTCATCATCCAAATCCGGTAAGATACATGGGGACAGCCCGGAAATGGTAATCGCACGCCGCAATTTTTTAAATGCGGGATATTATCGCGCATTGCGTGAAGCTTTATATACGGAGGTAACATCTGTTGCGGATGATACCTCTGTTTTCCTTGATGCGGGTTGCGGCGAAGGGTATTATACAAACTGCTTTGATGCATATTTTAAAAGAGGATTGGGCGTTGATATTTCAAAAGATGCGGTTAAAAGGGCATCAAAATCTGCGCATAATATTAAATACTGCGCAGCATCAGTGTTCGATTTACCTGTATTTGATGCGTCTGTAAATGTCCTGACATCCGTCTTCGCACCGTACTCTGATGAGGAAATATCGCGCGTAGTTGCGTCAAACGGATATGTATTTGCAGTGGTTCCGGGAAGAGAACATTTATGGGGACTAAAGCAGATTCTTTACGAAAATCCGTACGAGAACGATGAAGAGGGATATACTCTTCCCGGATTTGAACTTATAAAAACTACAAGAGTGAAAGACGATATAACAGTTGTAGGTGGGCACATATCTGACTTATTTAAAATGACTCCGTATTACTGGAAAACCGGAAAGGAAGCTTCCGAAAAACTTTTGAATATGGATGAGTTGCATACTAAAATATCGTTTGTTATTTACTGCTACAAAAAAGTATAAGTTTTCGTGCATTGCCTAAACTGTAATAAAAGGAGGTCGGAGAAAATGTCAGAGAAGATTTTAAAACGCTCGGAAATTGATGATAAGTACAAGTGGAAGCTTGAGGATATGTACTCAAACGACGAAGAGTGGGAAAAGGATTTTGCAAATGTTTCCGAACTTATGTCTCGGTTAAGAGGCTATTGCGGAAAATTGAGTCAGAGTTCAGAGGTTATCCTCAAATGTCTTGAGACTAGCGATGAACTCTCAAAACATGCCCTTAAGGTGTTTGCCTATGCGCGGATGAGGCGCGATGAGGATAACCGCAATGAAAAATATCAAGCGATGACGGACAGAGCTGCAGCTTTGTCATCCGATGCGGGTGAAGCGGGCGCGTTTCTGTCACCTGAGATTTTGTCACTCGGCAGAAATATTATCTCTAAATTCTGCGATGAATGTAAAGAACTTAAAAAGTATGGACATTTCTTTGACGATTTGTTCAGAGAAAAGGAACATACGCTCTCAGCAGAGGAAGAAAGAATATTAGCGGCGAGCACACTCATTGCAGAGTCACCTTCGGACATTTACGATATGTGGAGCAATGCGGATGTGTCCTTTGGAGAAATTGAAAATGCAGAAGGAAATAAGAGAGCACTTACACACGGTAATTACATTTCCTTTTTACAGAGTGAAAATCGCACCGTCAGAAAACGTGCGTTTGAAGCGATGTATAAACAATATAAAGCGTATGAGAATACGCTTGCCGCAGCATATGCCGGAAATGTAAAAGGTGATGTCTTCTATTCAAAATGCAGAAAATATTCATCTGCGTTGGAGATGAGCTTGTCCGGCGATAATATAGATACAAAAGTTTATGACAATCTAATATCTGCCATAAATGACGGTTTGCCGAGCCTTAAGAAATACCTTGAATTAAGGCGTAAGGTTATGGGGATAGATAGGCTTCATATGTACGATGTATATACGCCCCTTGTATCGGAAAAAAGGGAAAACATCCCATATGAAAAAGCGTGTGAAATTGTCCTTAAAGCACTTGCGCCGCTGGGTGAGGAATATGTTGATAATGTCAAGAAAGCTTTCTCAGATGGTTGGATTGATGTATGTGAAAATCAGGGTAAAACACCCGGCGCGTATTCCTGGGGAAGTAATGACACACATCCGTATGTTCTTTTAAACTATCAAAATACAATTAACGATGTATTTACTCTTGCTCATGAATTGGGGCATGCAATGCATTCGTTTTATACAAACAGCACCCAGCCTGAGGTTTATAAAAACTATCGAATATTTGTGGCAGAGGTGGCAAGTACTGTAAACGAAAATTTGCTTATGGAGTATTTACTTGAAAATACCGATGATGATAAAATGCGCGCATATCTTTTAAATCATAAGCTTGAGGAGATACGTACTACGGTATACCGTCAGACCATGTTTGCGGAATTTGAAAAGGAGTCTCATCGCCGTTACGAAAACGGTGAGCCGCTTACCGCTTCCATGCTGTGCGATATTTACTTTAAGCTCAATGAAAAATACTTTGCGCCTGAGTGCGAAGTGGACAGTGAAATTTCATATGAGTGGGCACGCATCCCGCATTTTTATTCGAGCTTCTATGTCTATCAGTATGCGACCGGATATTCGGCGGCGGTAACACTTGCGGATAATATTCTGAAAAAAGAAGAGGGTGCCGTAGAGAGATATATTGAGTTTTTAAAAAGCGGCGGATGTGATTATCCGATTGAGCTTTTGAAAAAGGCAGGGGTAGACCTTGAAACCGCTGAGCCTGTCGCGCGTATGCTTGATACTTTCGATATGGCGCTTGATGAAATAGGAAAATTACTGCTTTAACGTAAAGAAGATGAGGTGTTAAACCTCATCTTCTTTTGAGATTTTAAAGATTTTTCTCAAAATACCGTTGAGCAGCTTAGGGGATTTTACCAAAACGACCTTCATAGCTTGTAGCCTCCCGATTAAGTAAATAAAAGTATCACACCTATCCCGACAACCGCGATGCCTAAAATAAGCACAAGGAAACCTGTGGGAAAGATGCGACCGAGCAAAATTCCAAGTGCGGCGGCAACTGCTGTACAGATAAATAAATTATTGCTTTTGCGGCACAAATTACACCCCGCCCTTCGAGTTTTTCTACTGCTACATTATACGGATTATTTAAAAAAAGTGTGCATGAATTATCATAAAATAACTCCCTTGGGCATATGCTTTATTAAAATGATGCTGAAGGAGAGAGGAAAAATGGATATGGAACTTGAAAGACGCACATTACCCGTATACAAAACGGTGTTGGATACAAGTGTAATACATGATGAAAGCACGGAAATAATAGTACCGGACGCGAGCCCGGATATAGCCCGCATAATATGCGCTTCGGGACACGGATACATAAAAGAAAAAAGTGCACGTGACGGTAAAGTGGATGTAACCGGAACAATAAAGGGATGTGTGCTTTACGTTTCTGAGGGTGATGATGCAATACGAAAGCTTGATGTGTCAATCCCATTTAATCACAGTTTTGATGCAGGTGGAGTAACGTCTAATTCATTTGTTACAGTAAACAGTTGGATGCAAAACTTTGAGGCGCGCGAAGTTAACCCGAGAAAGATAGCGGTAAGGGCAAATGTAGGTATCGGTGTCAAGGCATATGAGCAGGGCGAGCTTGAAATCTATAGTGATTTATCTGAAGCGGATGAGTATGCCACTCAAATGAAAAAACGTAAATTTGATATTTATGCGCCAGTGGCTGTAAAGAATAAAGGTTTTACAATAAGTGATGATGTGGAAGTTCCGGCCAATAAGCCACAGTTTGAGACACTGGTTTCGTATAATACTGAGATTGATATTACGGATACTAAAATAATAGGGAGTAAAGCTATTGTAAAAGGTAATGCATATATATCGTATTTATATCAGACTAAAGAAGGTGGCATGGCAAGCTGCGAACATGAATTGCCGTTTTCACAGATAATAGATGTTGACGGTATGGATGAAGATTGCAAGCTAAAGGTCAAACTCAACATAAGAGGCGTTGAGCTGGAACCTCAGCATGATATAACCGGTGATACAAGATTTATTTCCGTAAGCATTCTGACTGATGCATATGCGTTTGCATACCGTGATGATGAAATCGAGGTTATTGAGGATATTTACAGTACAAAATATGAACTCAGTTGTGATTTTGACAGCAAAGCTCTACCTAATTTTGCAGAGCATATCTCAAAGCGGGTTGCGGTTGCTGAAACAATAGAAACCGCGAGTGCGATAAACTCGGTTGTTGATTGTTCAGTAAGACTGGAACCGGCATTTAAGCGCAGGGATGAGGGAACTGAATCACTTGTTAGCGAAGCGGTAATAGAGATTACATACGTTGGTGAAGATGGCGGGGTTTATTCCGCATCCCGTAGATGTACTACCGTATGCCCGGTTGGTGAAATGGGCGAAGTTAATTTTGATACAACCGTCAAGGCAAGTGGCAAAAGCTATTCTTTGCCCGGCGGCAACGAGATTATCGTAAGATTCTATGCAGATTATGAGACGGATGCTGTTGAAACGCAGAAGGTCGTATATGTTGCAAAGGTTGAGGTTGATACGGAGAAAAGTAAAACCTCTGAGAATATGCCTTCAGTTATAATTAAATATATCAATTCTGACCAACCGTTGTGGGAAACAGCAAAGAGACACAACACGACGATGCATGAGATTGCGGCAGCAAATGCGCTGGATAACGAAGAGATTGTACGTGCGGGAAGCATGCTTCTCATACCAAAGGCCAGATAGAATCAAAGGGCTGATGTGCGCCGGGGAGCGTATATCAGCCCTTTAAAATTTTTTTATAAATATTTGCAAATAAATACTTGTTTGAGAGAGCGGAAAGTGATACAATAATCATTAATATTATCGTCTTTTTTACGAAATGAAAATTGGGAGATGACGAAAATGAATGAGTCGAATACAAGGAATTTGACCATGCTTATGGATTTTTATGAGCTTACCATGGCTAAGGGGTATTTCCAGCACGGTATGCAGAATAAAATTTCATACTTTGATATGTTTTTCAGAAAAGTGCCCGACCATGGCGGCTTTGCTATAATGGCAGGTGTAGAGCAGTTAATCGATTATCTTAAAAATCTTAAGTTTGATAAAAACGATATTGATTTTTTAAGAAGTAAGAATGTTTTTGATGAGGCATTTCTTGATTATCTTGCCAATTTCAAATTCTCAAGTGATGTGTGGGCAATTCCCGAGGGAACGCCAATTTTCCCGGGCGAGCCGATTGTTGTAGTGCGCGGACCGGCGATTGAAGCGCAGCTTATAGAGACAATGGTTCTTCTTACCATAAATCACCAAAGCCTCATAGCGACTAAAACAAACCGAATTGTGCGTGCCGCACAGGGGCGTCCGGTAATGGAATTTGGTTCTCGCCGCGCTCAGGGTTATGATGGTGCTATTTACGGTTCACGTGCGGCGTATATAGCCGGATGTGCGGGAACGGCTTGTACGGTCAGTGAAAGAGATTACGGTATTCCGGCACTTGGCACTATGGCGCACAGTTGGGTTCAGATGTTCCCGAGTGAGATTGATGCATTTAGGGCATATGCGCGTGCATGGCCAAATAACTGTGCCTTGCTTGTTGATACATATAATGTACTTAAATCCGGTATTCCTAATGCCATTAAGGTGTTTAATGAGGAGTTGGTTCCGAAGGGACTGCGTCCCAAGGGAGTGCGTATTGACAGCGGTGATATTACTTATCTTTCACAGAAGGCGCGTAAAATGCTTGACGATGCGGGATTTGAGGATTGCCCGATTATCGCATCAAATGCGTTGGATGAATACATTATTCGCGATATTTTGATGCAGGGGGCAAAGATAGATTCCTTTGGCGTAGGTGAGCGACTTATTACTTCGCGCTCAGAGCCGGTATTCGGCGGTGTATACAAGCTTGCCGCAGTAGAGGAAAACGGCGAGATTGTACCCAAAATTAAAATTTCAGAAAATGTTGAAAAAATTACCACACCCGGCTTTAAGCAGGTATGGCGCTTGTTTGATAATGAGTCAGGCAAAGCTATGGCAGATGTGATGACTTTGCATGATGAGTGTATTTCAAGTGAGCAGCCGTATGAGCTCTTTGACCCGGAAGTAACATGGAAACGCAAGGTTATATCTGATTTTACCGCAAAGCCTTTGCTTGTGCAAATATTTAAAAAAGGCGAGTGCGTATACGAGATACCTAAGCTTTCAGATGTGCGCGAATTCTGCGCAAAATCAATTGATTCGCTTTGGAGCGAGGTTATGCGATTTGAGAATCCGCATAAATATTATGTGGACATGTCTCCTAAGCTGTGGAGCCTGAGAGAAAAATTGTTAGAAAATGTATAATTTTCTTATTCTGCGGTCGCACGTTTGTGCGGCCGCAGAGACTGATACAGGAAAAAGATAAGCGGAGGTAAAAGAAGGCCGTATCCGCCGAAAACGTGTATTCCTATGTAAACTGCAGCTAAATTGATTAGAGGGTGTACACCAGTCTGCGCTCCTATTATCCGTGCTTCGAGCATGTTGCGGCTTAATGTAACGGTAAGATATATAGCTGCAATCCCTATAGCTTTTGTATACGCGCCTTTTATTAATACACCTATTGCCCATGGGATGAGGATAAAGCCTGAGCCAAGTATCGGCAGCGCATCAAAGAGCGCAATTAAAAAGGCGCAGACCACAGCGTTATCAATTCTTAATATCAAAAAACCTACGGACAATTCTGCAAAGGTGATGAGTGCAAGGATTGCAAGTGCTTTAATATAACATAATACGGTTTTTGAGATGTTTTTCTTATATATCCCGAGTCGAACTAAAAATGTGCTCGGGAGTTTTTTTATAACATATGCACATATTGCATGGTAGTCGCTTGAGAAAAAGTAAGATGATACCGTAAGTGTTATTGTAAAAAGGAATATTTCGGGAATGGCACTCGCTGCCAAAGAGGTTATTGAAATTATTTTATCACGTATTCCGGCTGAGAAAGATACGCCTCCGGACACAATTTTTTCAATAAGCTTAAATATTTGCGGAGAAGCATCTTTGAATAAAATAAAGCACAGACGTTTAAGGGCATAAAGAATATTATCTGCCATAACCGAAAATTCAGGAAGTGATAATAGAATATCACGCACTTTGAAAAATGCACCGAAAACAACGGTCTTGGTAATAAAAGCGATTGATGTAAAAAATAAAACAATACATATGAAACTTGATATGCGACGTGGGAGCGATAGCTTATATTCAAGAAATGAAACCGGCTTTTCCAAAAAGCGTGAAATAAAAAATGCTGCGATAAACGGTGCGACAAGATGTGCAAGATAGCGGCAGAATATCCGGAAAAGAATTAGAGAGCAGATGAATATAAGTGCGTAGTGAAAAAAGCGTTTTGTTAAAACTGTCATTAAATTCAACCTCCCGGATTTATCAATACTATGCCGTTTTATCAACGTGCAGACCATATATATTATAGGTTATTAGGCTTTATGCTACGGATATGACTTTATTAGACCGAGTTTTTTGATAATTTGACAATTGCAACAAAGACAATTATGTGATATTATTATATCCACGAGCAAAAGACAAATGACCGCGTAATGGAGAATGCATTGTGCGTGATTAACAGTGAAGGGGCGGGATGATGTTAGAAAAAAATAAATATTACATTGTCGAAGCGTCGGCACTGCCAGAGGTTTTCCATAAGGTATGTGAAGCAAAGCAGTATCTCTCCAGCGGAAAGGCGAAAACCGTAAATGAAGCCGCCGCTAAGGCAGGAATTAGCCGTAGTGCTTTTTATAAGTACAAGGATGCGGTAAAGCCGTTTTATGAGATGAGCTCAGGCAGGATAATTACCTTCCAGATAATGCTTGAGGACCAGCCGGGTGTGCTTAGTGGCGTGCTTGGGCACTTTGCGAAATCCGGTGCTAATGTTCTCACTATTAATCAGTCCATACCGGTAAACGGTCAGGCGGCAGTAACTATTTCTGCCGAGAGTGCAAACATGAAGGTTCAGCTTGAAAAATTTATTCTTAAGGCGTTGCAGCTTGCTGGTGTATTACACTTCGAGCCGCTTGCCGGAGAGTAGGAGGATTATTATAATGTTTAATGTAGCAGTTCTTGGATTCGGTACCGTAGGTTCCGGCGTTGCAGAGGTTATAGATGTAAATAACCAAATTATATCCAATAACGCAGGAGGCGACCTAAAGGTAAAGTACATTCTTGATGTTAGGGATTTTCCTGACAGTCCTTGGGCAGATAAGTTTGTTAAGGATTTTGCGGTTATCGAAAATGATCCTGAAGTAAGCGTGGTTGTTGAAACGATAGGCGGTCTCAATCCCGCATACGATTTTACAAAGCGTGCTTTGCTTGCAGGGAAGAGCGTTGTAACTTCAAATAAAGAGTTGGTCGCAACGCATGGTGCAGAGCTTTTAAAGCTCGCTAAAGAGAATAATGTTAATTATTTGTTTGAAGCATCCGTCGGCGGCGGAATACCGATTATCCGTCCAATGTCTCAGTGCCTGGGCGCAAATAAGATAGATGAAGTGTGCGGAATTTTAAACGGCACGACAAACTATATCCTGGCACGTATGATAAAGGGTGGACTAACCTTTGAAAAAGCACTAAGCGAAGCGCAGGAAAAAGGATATGCGGAGAGAAACCCGGCAGCAGACGTTGAAGGGCACGACGCTTGCCGCAAGATATGCATACTTGCAGCACTTGCTTTTGGTCGTCATGTTTATCCGGAGTACGTACGCACCGAGGGTATAACAAATGTAACGCTCGAAGATGTTGCTTATGCTGAGTCTGATAACAAGGTCATCAAGCTTTTAGGCCGCGCGATGAGTCGTGAGGATGGCAGTGCGTTTGTCTTTGTCGGACCGCATTTGGTTGATAAGGATTGCCCTCTTGCAGGGGTTGACGGTGTGTTCAACAGCATTATGGTGCACGGAAATGCAATTGATACCGCTATGTTCTATGGCCGCGGTGCCGGAAAACTTCCGACTGCAAGCGCAGTTGTGGCAGACGTTATTGATGCGGCAAAGCATTTGCAGGCTCGCAAGTACTTAGGCTGGGAGGATGCAGGTGCTGAGGTTGTAGCCGACCCGGCAGAATTTAGCTGTAAATTTTATGTGCGTCTTTCTGGCGAAAGTGTACGCAGTGTGGCTACTGCAGAATTTGGTGAGGTTAAGTTTTTGGAGAATGCAAGCGCTGCAGGAAATGAGTGCGCATTTATTACATGCGAAATGAAGCAAAAGGATTTGGATGCAAAAATTAATAAGCTGTCCGAAAAGTGCAAGGTTCTTTCACAGATGCGTGTGTTTTGATTAGAATAGTTAGAGATATATAAAAGCTCAAGATTACAAAAACGGTTTAATTTGGTCAAGAAAGGATACGGTGATTACCTATGAGTTTAATAGTACAAAAATTCGGCGGTAGCTCAGTGGCAAACCGTGAGCGCGTGTTAAACGTTGCATCAATCATTACCGATACTTATAAAGCGGGTAATGACGTGGTGGTGGTTTTATCTGCTCAGGGCGACACTACTGACGATCTTATAGCAAAGGCTAACGAAATTAATCCCAACCCATCCAAGCGCGAAATGGATATGCTTCTTGCAAACGGAGAGCAAATATCAATTTCTCTCATGGCTATGGCAATTGAGGCGATGGGATATCCGGTTATTTCCCTTACCGGTTGGCAGGTCGGAATGCAGACTGACAGCAATTACGGAAGTGCAAGAATTAAGAAGATTAACCCGGAACGTATTCGCTGCGAGCTTGACAAGAGAAAGATTGTCTTGGTCGCAGGCTTCCAGGGAATTAATAAATATGACGATGTGACAACCCTTGGACGCGGCGGTTCAGATACAAGTGCAGTTGCTCTGGCAGTAGCCCTTAAAGCTGATTTGTGTCAGATATACACAGATGTTGACGGCGTTTATACCGCTGACCCGAGGCTTGTTGAGAACGCCAAGAAGCTCGATGAAATCGGATACGATGAAATGCTTGAGCTTGCGTCTCTCGGTGCACAGGTGTTGCATAACCGTTCAGTTGAAATGGCAAAGCGTTATAATATTGAATTAGAAGTAATTTCAAGTTTTAGCAGAAATCCGGGCACAAAGATTAAGGAGGCAGAGAAAATGGAAAAAATGAATGTCAGCGGCGTGGCTAAGGATAAGAATGTAGCACAAATTTCTTTGGTTAATTTGGCAGATGTACCGGGAATTGCTTTCCGCATTTTCTCGGAACTTGCAGCAAAGAAAGTCAATGTCGATATTATCCTTCAGTCTATTGGACGTAATAATAACAAGGATATCAGCTTTACTGTTACCAAGGATAACCTTGAAACAGCACTCTCTATCCTGCGTGATAACCAGAAGACCATCGGCTTTGAAGATATTAAAGTAAATGACCGTATTTGTAAGCTTTCAATCGTAGGTGCAGGCATGGTAAACAATCCGGGGGTTGCAGCTATGATGTTTGAGGCACTCAGTGGTGCAGGCGTAAATATTCAGATGATTTCAACAAGTGAGATTAAGGTCTCTGTTCTTATTGTCCAGGATGACGGTGACCGCGCACTCAAGGCTGTTCATCAGAAGTTTTTTGGCTAAGTTTTAATGTTAAATAAGGGCTCACCCAAACTGTGGGTGAGCCCTGAAACTACATAATATACATGTAGTGCAAAATTAAACTAAAAAGTTGGTAACGTGGTATGCATCTCTGACAGACATTTTGTGCCAGAAGATGAGAATAATTATGCGGACTTGTGTCTGCATCCAAACGACAGAGGATTTGATTATTACGTAGATAACCTTCAAAAAGAATTGGCAAAGTATATTTAATGTGTCTTTTTAGATAAAATATATAAAGACCCGGTAGCTGCATTTTCTGCAACTACCGGGTTGAACTTTAATAATGGTCTAAGATATTAAGTCAAAGGAAAATTTAGCAAGCTTTTGCGAAGCATCAGGCGATGAAATTTCCCTAAGTCGCTCCACCATCATTTCAAGATGCCCAGGGCTTTCAAATAAGAAATACAGAGCTTCACCTATACTAAAGTCCTGATTTACCGCAAGTGCAATTCCGTTATTTAAAAGGAAATCTGAGTTACGTTCTTCTTGACCCGGAATTGGATTTGCCAAAATCATTGGAAGATGCTTTGCCATTGCCTCAGATGTGGAAAGGCCACCTGGCTTTGTTATTATGCAGTCAGAAGCATCCATCAGAACATCCACCTTATCTGTAAAACCATAGACCTTTACATTCTCTGATAGGGCGGACTCAAGTAGTTTTTTATACTGCCTGCGGTTGTTTCCACATACGGCAAGTATTTGAAAGTCCATATTCAAGCTTTGAATTTCTTGAATAATAGCCGGCATGTTTCCATACCCCATGCTGCCTGCCATTACAAGAATTGTGCGTTTGTTGAGGTTAAGACCGAGAGCATTACGCGCTTCTTCCTTTGAGAGAGATGAGTTGAATTTATTTGAAATCGGAATTCCAAATGAGCACAGACGAGAGGGTAAAATTCCTTTTTGTGTAGCTTTAAAAGTAAGGAGTTTGTTTGCTAAATTTATATATTCTATATTCGGGACATCCTCCCAGAATGGGTGCAGTGTGTAATCGGTAACTATGCCTATAGTAGGAATATCTGTGTACTTGCCACGGGCTTTGAGCTCATTTACTATCTGAGCTGAGAATATATGAGTGCATATAATAATATCAGGTGCAAAGGCTTCGAGATATTGGTCAAATTTATTTGCAAGCAGAAGGTTTACGAGCTTGCTGGGCGAGTATTCTCCTGCTTTACTTTTGTTTTCAAGCATTCGATAGATTTGTCGGTAAGTCCGAGGGACGTATTTGGTTGTCAGAAGATAACCTTTGTCAACACCCTTATAAAGAAATTGACTGATTACTTTATAAACATCTATTGTTTCAACCTGAGCGCCCATATCTGTAAACGCACCGGAAATTGACTGTGCAGCTGCATGATGCCCTTGACCGGCAGTTATTGACAGTATCAGAACTTTCATCTTGCGTCATCCCTTCGTGTTGCAAATTCTGTGTTTTTATAATAATACACTTCGGGAAAAAAAACAAGCTTGTTAAAGAAAAGTTAACCGTTTTTTCACTCTTTGCCGCTAACTTCATTTAAGTATGCTTCGGTTACTTCTCGTTCCAAGTGTTCCCGCAGAACTCTACTTGTCGGGTGCGCTATGTCACAGAAACCACCGTCATACATTTTGCGCGACGGCATTGCAAGGAAAAACTTGTCCTGACCTTGAATTATCTTTATATCGTGTATTACTAGCTCGTCGTCAAAAGTAACGGAAACAACCGCTCTCATTTTACCTTCATTTACTATTTTTCGGATTTTAATATCAGTGATTTGCATAATTCATCTCCGCTTTCGATTTATGTTGAAAAATGAGTTGAAAACGTATATAATATATAAAATAGGATGATAGGATTTCTTGGGGGATAGTTGTTTATATTTTTCTCCCGGTGTCATATAATAATACATGGAAAATAATATTAGTGATTGTCGGCTTTTTGCCGAGTTGGAGGGCAATATGAAAAGCTCAAACAAATCTCTTTTTTCGGATAATGGTAAAATTGTTCATTTAGTAGGTATAGGCGGAGTATCCATGAGTGCCCTGGCAGAGGTTCTTGACCATCGCGGTTTTGTTGTGCGCGGTTCAGACATGCAGGAGAGTGACAATATAGCTCGGCTGAGAAAGCTTGGGATTAAAGTAAATATCGGACATGATGCGGATAATATCGGGAATGCGGATATTGTTATCAGGACATCCGCCATACATGACGATAATCCGGAAATAATTCGTGCACGTGAGCTTAATCTCGAGATTCTTGAACGCGCCGAGGCATGGGGCTCTCTTATGGAGGAGTATAAGGACGTGGTTTGCGTTTCGGGAACTCACGGCAAAACTACTACGACTTCCATGATAACGCATATCGCTCTTGAAGCTCGCCTTGACCCGCAGGTTATGGTAGGGGCATATCTTCCGATTATAAACGGCGGTGTCCGTGTTTCAAGCGGTAATTTGTTTATTGCAGAGGCATGTGAGTACTGCAATTCATTTTTGAATTTCAATCCTACTGTTGCAGTTATAGGAAATGTTGAAGAGGACCATTTGGATTTCTTTAAGGATATTGATGATATTGTTTCATCCTTCCGCGCGTTTGCGGGAAAAGTTCCGCAGAGTGGAGCGGTGGTGGTGAATTTCGATGATGAGAACGCCATGCGTGCAGTCAAAGATATTGGGCGCACCGTTGTCACCTTTGGCATGTCCGAGGGTGCAGATGTAAAGGCTCGAAATATTTCGTATGCAGCAAATCACGCTGAGTTTACGCTAGTGTATAAAAATGAGGAGCTTTGTAAAATATCACTTTCCGTTTGTGGGCAGCACAATGTTTACAATGCGCTTGCCGCAGCATCTGCAGCACTCTGGCTGGGTATATCTCCTAAGTGTATAGCTGCGGGTCTTTCA
>JAZRUF010000078.1:0-6036 GCA_045652405.1 Eubacteriales bacterium
TTTTGCTTTCTGTTTAAAATGTTTCATTTTTTTAATCCTCCTAAAAAAATTTTATATTTAAATATTTCCGCTTTGTATTTTTGCGAAATTATTTACAAAATTTATCCCGCGCCGCCTTGAGTGCGCGTATGTTTTCAACTATCTCGTCGATGCTTTTCATATCCGTAAACGTCCACGGTGCGACCATGAATCCCGCCATACGTTCAGCCGGCATATTCTCTGTAAAAAACTCAACCATATCCTCCGGATTGTCCTTGCACCAACAAATAGACGAGCATGGCACCAAATCGTATCCCGCCTCAGCAGTTGGAATTGAGCGCGTCATAAACCGTACGCACAGTGGATCTTCTTCCACATATGTATAACCTTTTCCCTTATATGTTTCCTCATATATACTTCCGGCAATCGGAGTGTAATGCTCCGGCTTTAATCCGCGGTAATTCCATGGTGAGAGCATAATGCTTCCCGGCTTAATCCTCTTTTGAAATTCTTCCGGATACATCAGCGCAAGATCGCCCCAAATCCAAGGCTTTGCCCCCTTGTCACGCACACAGTCACACATGAACTGCACATCGTGCCACAAAAGTTCGCCTTGACGGTATGCGACCAAATCCATCCTTTTAAAGAAGATTGGGTCGCCCTCCTCATCCATACACAGATGAATATACTCCGGCTTATCAAACAGGTCATACACCTCATATATAAGGTTGCGAACCACCTCATAATATTTCGGAAGTCCCATCATCCTGCGGTAATCACCGAGCCATTCGTGATGCCCCGCCGAAAGCTGTAGCATGGGTATAAGAGAAATGCCCTTTTGCTTAAGCCTTGCCACTTCATAGCGCACACGCTCGCGCGTCCATGCATCCGCCCTTGCGATATCCGGATGCGATGCGTAATGAATACCCTCGCCAATGTCAAGAACTATCATATTAAAGCCATTCTCCGCCGCTGCATCAACCGTCTTCCCCCAAGCCTCGTCCTCGAATCCGAAGCCGGGGAAATCCGATACCTTACGGTTTGGACCGAGTTTTGCATGCAATGCCCAAATCATCAGTATTCCTCCCCTTTTATTTTTATAATAATAATGTAACATGCCGATACATGCATTTCAATAACCAAAATATTGCAATTCTTGCCAGAAGAATGCACTATTTTCCGAAAATGGTATTAATTTATTGGACAAACCGTCTTACATGTTGTATAATAATTTCAGAAAGGTGCATACGCATTCTGTAACAATCGTTTTGTCTCGGGAAGGAGGGCTCTTCCGTATGAAGGATTGTGTTTTTCATGCAAGTATTCCCAGTTGGAAATACCCGGTTGAAGTAAACAATAACAATAAGCGTGTGGTTGACCCGAATCACAATCACGATTTCCTTCAAATTTTCCACATGAATTCCGGCACATGCTCTCATTATGTGGACCAATATTCTACCACGCTTAACCCTCGTGCAGTATCCATTCTTCCGGCAGGATACCCCCATTATACTGACGCACGCCATGCAGATAACAATTTATATCTGTTTAATTTGACTGACCGTTTGTTCTCAGACTCACCGGATAACCCAAGAAACTTTTCAAGCTTGTGCATAAAGCCTCTGTGCCGCACGGTTTTGAAAAAAACTCCGATTATATATCCTCGTGTGGAAACCACCGGCAAACTGCGCGTCCTTTTTGACGAGATGAATACTCTTTTAAAAAATCACTCGGTCGAAAAGCTTCCCATAGTGCGCGGTAAAACGGTCGAGTTGATGACCCTGCTTGCTGATGAGTACATGTCACTTGAAGGTGCTCTGTACGGCTCAAGCATGTCCTCATACTGCCCATCTATATATGTAGCTTTTAATTATATCCACAGCAATTATGCTAATGAGAATTTGTCCGCAGAAGAGGTGGCACACGCCGCCTTAATGTCGGTACGTTCATTCCACCGCATTTTCACGGAAATCATGGGCATGCCCTTTATGCAGTATGTAAAATATCTCAGACTGCGCCGCGCAAAAGAGCTTTTGGCAGACACTAACAGAATTTTGTCTGATATTTCCTCCGCCTGCGGTTTTATTGATATTACTACTTTCCATCGTCTTTTCCGGAATCATACCGGTTTTACCCCGCGTAAATACCGCCTTTTCGTGAAAAATACTCTGTGTGCATATCCCATGCAGCAATAATCCATACTGTAAAGAAAGCACCGCTCATCTGTCGCATACGTTTTGAGCAGTGCTTTTATATTATTATGTTATTTTTTGCCATTTTTTTAAATGCAGTTGATATATGACTTAATATACAATTATAATATAAAAAATTTTGCATATAAAGGAGATTTTAAATTATGATCTGGGCGTTATACGCAGAACTTGGTCAGAACATGTGGTTTACCGAAAGCCAGAAGCTTGAGTTTAATGAAGATTCATGGAAAAAGTTGGTTGACTCAGTAGTGGAGAATGGCTTTAACATGATAGTTCTTGACCTTGGCGAGGGTGTGCACTACGGCACGCATCCCGAACTTGCAAAGGAGGGAGCTTGGACGCGTGAGCGCGTGCGCGAAGAGGTGAAAGCACTTCGCGAGCGTGGGATTACACTTATTCCGAAATTAAACTTCTCCGCATGCCATCACATGTGGCTGGGCGAATACCGCAAAATGATGGGGCTTCCGAAGTACTACGAAGTCTGCCGCGACTTGATAAACGAAATATATAATTTATTCGATAAGCCTGAGTATATTCATATCGGCATGGATGAAGAAGGCGACGAGCGTTTCTTCAGGCAAATGGACCTTGTTGCATATCGTCAAGGCGAGCTCTTATGGCACGATTTGCAGTTTTTGCTCGACAGCGTGCGTGATACCGGCGCAAAACCGTGGATTTGGGCGGACATCGCATTTATCGAAGCAGAAGAGTTTAAAAAACGCATCAAACCCGGAAGTGTTCTTCTCTCGCCGTGGAATTACCGCGGCTTAAAACCCGAGCACTACACCCCGATTGCGGGTTCTGAATACGAGGAGTATTACAAGGGCACCGGGTATACATATGTAGAAGAAGACCCGCTCTGCATAAGATATATGGAGCGCTCACTCCCGACCGCAAAAGCTGGGTATGACATTGTTCCCTGCGCATCTGTAATCTGGAATGACTACAACGCAGATGACGTTGTCGAGTATTTCACGGAAAATATGACTGACCACACCGCAGGCTTTATGATTGCACCGTGGAAAACAACCTCATCCGAGCATATAGACGAAATCATCAAAAACATAACCGCCCTTAAAGCGGCACGTGATAAATTCTGCAAATAACTATTTTAACTCTTACAAACAACAGCGTATAGGAACATTTACTTCCTATACGCTGTTGTTGTTTGTTACATAAACTTTTTAAAATTCAATGGTGTAGTATACCCCAATAACGCTAACATGTACCCAATTAATATAATTTACACCTCTGGATTACATATCAGGCAAGGTTTATAACCATCGTTTATGGCTTTATTGAGCGTGATTTCTGTCAAATTATTTTTATACTTGATAATAATGCAATGTTTTCGATGATATTTTTTACCGGCCGATGTTACATAATACTTGCTATCGGAAATTACAGAGCGCGACGTGTAAACGACCGCGGGCTCTGATGGCGCAATTGAGGTATTAACCATATATAAAAGCCCTAAAGCACATATTATCAGAGCTATTATGCTAACTAACCACTTCCATTTTTTTATAAAAAAAAGATAGATTATAAAACCAATGCCGGGCTCTTTAATATAGCAGGAGAATTCATTTGCAAATTCTTCCTTTCTGATTTTAGAATTCTGCGCATCACTATTTCTAAAGCTTGGGTCACATATATGCCCAAGCTCATGCCGCAAAAGAGAGCATTTGTCCTCATCAGAAAGCGCCGAATTAATAAATAAAAATTTAAGGCTGTTATTTATATATAGGAAAGAGTCTGTTTGTTCAATCTCATTTTCAATCCTTAATCTTTTTATAAGCTCATACATAGGCCCTGAATCTACATATTTTTTATACTCAATAACCGTAAACTGATTAGATTCAATAACACGCTGTAAATCAGCACTGCTTTTTAAAAAGTAATATTTATTTTTAATAAGTGTTTTACGCGCTATATGCTTTGCTAAATTATTTTCCATCGTTATCCTTTTTAATTTTTTCAACTATGTTCATGATTGCTTTTTCTTCGTCTGTCAAAGGTTTACCTGAAGTAATGCTTCCATAGGCAGCAATAATAGCCTCTTGCAAAAATTCAGGGTGAAGCCGTCTGTACTCGGTTTGCGCTACCGACGCAACCGTATGCTTCCCAATATCGTCAAGTGAACTGTAAATTTTTATAAATTCCAATAATTCATTATCAATGACGACAGGATGTTCATTAACAGGATGAATATCCAGCTCTTTAAAAATCTTACTTACCATACCGTAATTGGATAATGATACACCGTTTTTTAAAATAAAATTTACTGTTGTTCGCGGTATATTGGTATGCTTAGAGAAATTCTCTATCGTTTTGAATTTTTCTTTTATCCTCTTGCGAATCAGTTCTTTATATAAATCCAACATAATCACCCCCCTATGCGATAGTGTACAACACAATGTCAAATTCGTCAATAAATATAGCCAAAACCGTTGACAAATTATGGTTTGATGATATAATCAAAAGACAGTACAATATACATTTTACAGCGAATTAGATATTGTATTGTACGTCAACAAGGTTTTATACCATAAAAATCAGTAAATTATTGGCAACTTCATGTAATATTATTATGTTCGCGGTAAAATAATAATATAAATATAGAAAGGAAGTTGCACAATGGCTAAAATTATAACCGATGATTTGATTGAAAAATTTAAGCACCATTTAATTAATGAAGAAAAGGCTGCTGCAACGCTGGAAAAATATATGCGTGATATTAAGGCCTTCTCTCTATGGACCTCTGGTTGCGAATTTGACAAACGCAAAGTTCTTGATTACAAAGAATATCTGATAGGCAAATTTGCGCCTGCATCTGTTAATTCTGTTTTATCTTCACTCAACAGTTTTTTTGAATTCAATAATTGGTATGAGATGAAGGTCAAAATGCTCAAAATCCAAAAACATATTTTTGCACAAAAGGATAACGAACTTTCAAAAGCAGAGTACGAAAGACTGCTTGATGCCGCAAAAGCGAAGAATAACGAAAGGTTATATCTCCTGATGCAAACTATATGCTCAAGCGGAATCAGAGTATCAGAATTACAATATATAACAGTTGAGGCTATAAGGCTGAGAACGGCTAATATTAATTGCAAGGGTAAAATGAGAGTCGTAATCCTACCCAAAGAGCTTTGCAAAATGCTCGCAGAATACGCGAAACACAAAAAAATAACAAGTGGCCCTGTATTTGTTACAAAAACGGGAAATCCACTTGACAGAAGCACTATATGGAAAATGATGAAAGCACTTTGCAACAGTGCAAGGGTATCTAAGCTTAAAGTCTTCCCCCATAATTTAAGGCATCTTTTCGCACGCACTTTTTACAAACTTCAAAAAGACATTGTAAGACTTGCAGACATTCTCGGACATTCAAGCGTAAACACCACACGTATATACACAATGGAAACAGGCGAAATACACCGTAGGCAAATTCAAAAATTAGGGCTTTTACGTCTATAAACAAAGATACCACATAATCGAAATTATGTTGCAAGGCATAAATGAATTGACACCAGAAGGAACTAGACTACTATATGGCACACACATATTTTTCTAAAAAAAGACATAATTTTTAGACCGGTCATTGTTAGTTTTACAAAACCGGTCTGGGTCACTATGCTTTTTTTAATGCAGATTGATGATATTTCTTTAAAACAACAGTAAATCATTGACAAACACTCCCGAACATGATACTATATGTACGCTGTAAACATGGAACACGACTGTAAGAATACCACATAATTTCGATTATGTCGCAGGGCATATTTTTTTCGCATCAGTTGTAACGAGCATTACATTAAAGAAAGAAACGCGGCAATTGCCA
>JAZRUF010000079.1:0-2932 GCA_045652405.1 Eubacteriales bacterium
TTCAGCCGAGGAGCTGCGGGGAATTTACGAAGAATGCATAGCCCTGCAGGACAAATTGGTTGAGCTTCACAAGGCACACGTCCGGCAGAGGATAGCTTCGCTTTTTAATAAATTCCCACCGGAAATTAATCCGTAAATAACATAACCCCGGAAGCTTGAATTCAGGCTTCCGGGGTTTAACTCAATAATCTCTGTTGCTGTGCCGCCTGCACAGTCTTCTACGGTAAACTCCACGGTGTTTTCCCGTCTTAACTCCCTATGGTTTTAACCCTCGAGCTGGGTGCGCAGGGTTACAAGCTCTTTTCCGTTAGTGCCGTCGAGGAGTCTGTAAATATCGCCGTCCATAGAGATGCCGACCTGCTTTGCGATGGGAAGGTCGAGCGCGGTTGCGATAAGGGATGCGACAAATCCGCGTGTCGCGGGAACATCCTCAACAAACGGGGAGTTTATAAGACCGCGGTTACATGCCGCATTTAAGTAATCGCGCGGGTAGGTTAAGGTTTTATAGCCGGGTTTATCATCTTCTTTGTACTTGTCATACCCGAGCAGGCACACGACCATTTTAATCGCCTGACAGGCGGTGACGTTGGCTTCCGGCTTAAAAGTGCCGTCCGGGAAGCCGCCGATGATACCTTCCATATTTGCAAAGAAGATGTGATTTTTTGCCCAGTGGGTTGCGGGAACATCGGTAAAGCGGGAGAAGCCGATGTTTGAATTGTCAAACTTGAGTGCGGTGGTAATCATCTTGGTTATCTGAGCGCGGGTGACGGTCTGCTCAAGACGCAGTGTTCCGTCCGGGAAGCCGCCCATGATACCGTATTTGCCAAGGTCCTTCGCTGCGGCTTCAGGTTCAATGGCAAACGCGGTGATTGCAAGCGTGAGTGCCATTGCAAGTGCCAGGGTTAAGCTTACGAGTCTTTTCATTTTTAATTTCCTCCTTAGATAATGTGGGTTAATTGTAGCAAGGAATGGAAGGATTGTCAAACAAAAAAAGCGTCGGTGAGATTTCACTGACGCTTTTAATCGTATACGTTATAGAATTTACTTCTTGTTGACTACCGCGTAGACCGTGCCGCTCAGAGCCGCAGCGTTGGACTCGTCAGTATCAACATGCATTGCGGTTGCAAACTTCTCGCTTACGCGCAGAACAACCTCGTCAAAAATCATTGCGCGCTCACCCTCGATGGTGACGGTTACGATTTCCTTATCCTCGAAGCCGTACTTTGCAGCGTCCTCGGGAGTCATATGTATATGGCGCTTTGCAGCGATTGCGCCTTCCTTGAGCTCAACCTCGCCTGCCGGGCCAACCAGCTTAACCGGTGCAGAGCCTGCAACGTCGCCACTCTCACGGATGGGCGCGGAGATACCCAGGGTACGTGCGTCGGTAAGCGATACCTCGACCTGAGTTGCCGGGCGCTCCGGACCTAAGATAGACACGTTAGCAATCGTGCGCTTGGGGCCTACAATGTCAACCTTCTCCTCGGTGAGGAACTGGCCGGGCTGAGACAGGTCACGCTTATTGTGCAGCACTGCGCCTGCGCCGAACAGGGTTTCGAGGTCCTCCTTGGTTACGTGGACATGGCGGGATGAGGTTTCAACTAAAACTTTCAGCTTATCCATTTCAAAAAACACCTTTCAATAGATTTATACTATAATAAAATAGCACAAACCGCCCAAAATCGCAATAGGCGAGTGAAAAAAATGTCAAAAGTTATAAGAAAATACAAAAAAGGCTTTACAAAGTGTATTAAGTCAGGTATAATATACCTGCTGTCTTTATCTGAAAGGCAGGTTTTTTAGTTAGGGGAGTATTTGACGTGAACAACAATTTTCCGAGGACTCTGTCCCTCTTGCGAAAAGAAAAAAGAATAAGCCAGCGTCAGGCGGCATCTGAGCTCGGCGTTTCGCAGGCGGTGCTCAGCCACTATGAAAACGGCGTGCGTGAGCCGGGGCTTGAGTTTGTAGCAAAGGCGGCGGATTTCTACCGCGTAAGCACGGATTTCCTGCTCGGGCGTACAATGTCGCGCGAGGATTACACTATCCGCGCCGAGGATATACCCGACCTTGCAGACGAGAAGGACAACGTAATGCGCGGCTCAATTTTAGCCGCGATGAATAAGAAGCTTATCGTAAATGCGGTCAGCTTGATTTTCGATATAATAGGCAAGAGCAAGAATAAAGAGGTCGTGCGTGACGCGGCGATGTATATGGATATGGCGGTCTACCGTCTGTTCCGTCATCTCTATGCGGCGCGCGGCGATAATTCAGAGTCGTTTTTCGCGGTGCCCGATGCCGCATGGGTGGAAGCCGCGGATGCCGCGCAGCGCCTGTGTGAGATGCGCTATAAAAACGCGGTGGCTGACCGCGCTGTTGCGCCTAAGCAGGACCTGCCCGAGTGCGAGCTTCCCGAGCTCTCGGCAGAGTACCTCAAAGCCGAGTACCCGCAGCTTCTGCAGTCACTTTTATCCGTGTTGCAGTCGGTCGCAAAAGAAATTGACGAATATATTTAAAAAATTCGAAAATACTTATTGACAAACGCGTTTAAATCTGTTAGTATATTATACGCTATCCCAAACGCTGGTATAGCTCAATTGGCAGAGCAGCTGATTTGTAATCAGCAGGTTGTAGGTTCAAGTCCTATTACCAGCTCCACTTTTTCTTTTGGTTAGCGTATAATTTAATATGGGAGAATTCCCGAGTGGCCAAAGGGGGCAGACTGTAAATCTGTTGTCGTCGACTTCGGTGGTTCGAATCCACCTTCTCCCACCAAACCAAAAAAACACCATCCTATGGATGGTGTTTTTTGGTTTGGTATGAAAGGGAGAAGGTGGATTCGAAAGGCGGCTCTTGGCGGGGTGCCGGTGGCACGCCGCAACCGCCGTGGCTTTTCCGCAGAAAAGCGAATCCATGCCATCCTATGGATGGTGTTTTT